>JBEKOS010000248.1:0-6755 GCA_049521535.1 Terriglobales bacterium
TGAGTCCCGGCTACCGCAACGAATTCCATGCCGGTTTCGAGCAGGCGTTCAGCCATTATTTCGTGCTCGACGGAGAGTACCTGTGGAAATATACCCACAATGCGTACGATTTCAGCGTGCTGGGGAACACGCCCATCACCTTCCCGATCGAGTGGCACAATTCCAAAATTCCGGGTTATGCGGTCCGGGGCAGCATGCCGGAGTTTCATGGGCTTACGGCGTTTGTGGTATTCTCCAGCGTTGCCGCGCGCTTCTTCACCCCGCAGGTCGGCGGCGCCGGTGCGGTTCCTTCAGCGCCCCTCGGGGTCTTCCGCATCGATCACGATGAACATTTCAACCAAACCACGCACCTGCAATACCAGCCCTGGAAGAAACTACCCTGGCTTGGCTTCAATTGGCGTTATGACTCCGGACTGGTTGCCGGGGCGGTGCCATGCTACGGGGTATTGCCGGGTAACGACTGCCCGGAATCGACAACTTTGGGCGGACAACCCGCAGTGCTGATGGACACTGTGGTCAATGGTGTTCTGGTTCCGCTCACCGCGGACCAGGAGTTCGAGGCAGGGATGTATTGCGGCAGCCTGCACGCGACCCCGACCCAAGCCTTGCCGGCCGTCTGCCTTGCTTCCCAATTCGGGTCGAATCTGGTTAAGATACCCGCGCCCAACACGGAAAATGACGATCACAATCCGCCGCGTATCGCTCCCAGAAATCTCTTCGACATTGCGGTGGGCGACGACAATCTGTTCAGGACCGAGAAATACGTATGGAGCCTGCGCGTCACCGCCGTTAACATCGCCAACGAGTATGCGTTGTACAACTTCCTCTCAACCTTCAGCGGAACCCATTACGTTTCGCCGCGGGCGATTACCACTGAGTTGGGGTTTCACTTTTAGCGGGAGCGAAGAATTTGGGCCACGGATTTGCACGGATGGGCACTGATCTGAGTCAGGATCTGGCTTTCGATCCGGGTATATCAGTGAAAATCTGTGGCCAATCTGTTCAAGGTTCGATTACCGCTGCCCGCTCCACACCTGGTAAATCACGACCGCCATCATGAAGAGCAGATAAAGACGGAGCGACCAGAAGACGAGCATCTGTGCCCGGGTCAGCTTGCGCCGGGGAAGATGATGCCTGGTTACTGCAGCGAGTTGGTCCGGCTCCAGCGACGCGAGGACCAGATCGTGATCGGCGGCGTTAACGGCGCTGTCTTCGTCATCGTGATGCGACATCGATTTCCCTCTACGAGCCAAGTGCGGCAAAAGCGTTAGGCGCAATTACGCTGATGCCGAACAAAATACCCGCAGCCGTCAGCAGAACTACCACCCCTGTGGCCAGCACATTGGCCCACAGCGGGCTAACCAAATCACCCATCAGCTCCCGGTCGTTTACCAGCATGAACAGAAATACCAGCGCCGGCGGCATAGCTAGCACGGCAATTACATTGACCACAAGGACTATGTAAACCAGCGGCAATCCTGGGATAAGCACAATCGCGGCCGCGATCGCGGCGCAGAGAAACAGGACACTATAGAACGACTTGCCCTGACGCATTGGCAGGTTCAAGCTGTGGGGCTTGCTGGCAACTTCCCCGAACGCATAAGCGGTCGATGTGGAGATGGTGATGCAGGCCACCAGTCCGGCTTCCACGATTCCAATGGCAAAAAGTGTGGCGCCCACCCGGCCAATCGAAGGCAGCAGCGCCTGGGCAAAATCCGCCGCCTGCCAGTTCTCGGCGCTCATGTGCTGGATGAACAGCGGCGAGGTGGCGATCACCGTCGCCACGGCCGCGATCATGGCCAGCGTGGCTCCCAAGGCAGTGTCAATGCGGCCAAAACGCACGTCGCGGCGGGTAAGTCCCTTATCCACAGTGGCGCTCTGCTGAAAGAACAGCATCCATGGAGTAACGGTCGCACCGATATCCGCGAGCACGATCAGAAGAGTGTCTTTAGCTGCACCCCCCGGAAGTGGAGTCCAGGTCAGGAAGGCACGGCTCACGGAATGCCAATTGGTATGTGCCAGCAGCGCTACCGGTACGAAGATCAGGTTGAAGATGGCTAAAGCCAGCGTCATCCGTTCCCAGGTCCAATAGCGGTGGGTCATTAGCGCCACATATAAGAGCACGAGCGCCAACGAAACTGCGGCCCACGCAGGCACGCCGAAAAACCCGAGGCCCGCGCGAATGGCGATAAATTCGGTAATTAAGGTCAGGAAATTACCCAGGCCCAGATCAACCAGGGAGAACCAGCCCCAGAATGGGCCGAAGCGCTCAAAGATGAGTTCGGCGTGCCCGCGATGGGTGGCGGCGCCCAGGCGCACGGTCATCTCCTGCACCACCAGGGCCATCACGAAGGTCAAAACGATGAAAGGAAGGAAGAACCCAATGCCAAACCGCGCCCCGGTGGCAGCGTAAGCGATCATGCTGGGGCCGTCGTTTTCCCCCAGCATGACGAGAATCCCCGGTCCGATGAGCAGCCATAACAGACGCAGGCGCGAGGAGAATCCACTGCGCCCGCGCTCCGCCAGTACGCGCACCCGGTCGTGGGCGCGGTCCACATCTTCATGGGTGATTACGATCTCGTCAGACGAACCAGCGGACGAAACCAGGCGGGAATCTGCAGTCTGCTGCAAGGCAAAGGCAGTATATCATGGACTGTTAACTGGGGTTAACAACAAGCTGAGAATCAGGATTTTGACACCCAGAGTTTTTCAGCGGCGGGAGCGCCGAGCCGGATTGCACGTTTCTCCACCATGAGCGAAACGGTGCCATCGTAATTTCGCCCCTGGACGGTGAGCCGGGTCCCGGGCCGTATGCCTTCGTGTTCGAAGAATTCCAGCAGCTTTCGGTCCCGTTCGAAAACGCTTTCGACCCGGTATTTCGATCCCGGCTCTGCCTCGCTTAGCAGGCGCAGGCCCTGCCGGCGCCGCGCTCCGGGACTTCGCCGGGCAAGTCCATTGCCGTGGGGACACAGGTCCTGATCTCCCAACTTCTCGATGAGTTTCTTTTCAAACTCAGGAGAGACCGCATGCTCCAGACGTTCCGCCTCTTCGTGAACCTTGTACCATGCCATGCCGAAGATTTCGGACAACATGCGCTCAATTAGATGATGGCGGACAATTGTCCGTTCCGCCACTTGCTTGCCGGCAGAGGTGAGTTGAATCAGTCCGTCTCCGGCCACCCGGACGAGACCGTCCTTGTTTAGTCGTTTCAGGGCTGCCGTTACTGCGGGCCGCGTAACCGAAAGCCAGCGCGCCAGCGTGGCGGAGATAACCGTCTCACCTTCAGCTTCCGCTTCAGCAATCGCCTTTAAATAGTCTTCTTTGGAAATGGTAATCATGGAGCGCTGGGGTGCAGTCTATCACTCTCGCGGCGACTATCGCTGTGACCAGCGGAGAGGCAGCGGGGAATCATTCGTCAGAAATGCGACGAGTCCGATCTTCCTGCTTCTGACTACTGGCTACTGACTTCTAGCACGACCTTTCCGAAATTCTTGCGGTCGGCCAAAAGCCGGAAACCCTCCGCGGCCCGTGCGAGAGGAAGTGTCTGGCCAATCACCGGGCGGAGCTTGCCTTCGGCGACGCCGCGATTGACAAACACCGCAGCCTTGGACATCACCTCTCTGCGCGACGCCATGCGGCTCAACCAGAGGCCCCACACGCTTTGGGCCTTTGCGTACAACTCGCGCGGATCGAACTTCGCAGGTTTCCCGCTGGCGGCGCCGTACAAAATGCAACGGCCCAGGAATCCCATGGTACGAATGGAACGGGCGGTTTCATCGCCGCCGATCATTTCAAATACGGCGTCCACTCCTTCGCCATGAGTATGCTCCCGGACATAAGTCTGATAGTCCTGACGGGTGGTCACGATGCCGTGATCCAAGCCGAGTGCGACGGCGCCCTCTATCTTGCCATCGGACGAGGCCGTTCCGTACATCTCCACCCCGAGAAGCTTGCCCATCTGTATGGCAGCAGTGCCAACGCCACCCGCTACGGCGTGGATAAGAACGCGAGGCCGTCGTTCCCCGGGAAAGCGCAAGTTATGGTCCGGTTCGCGCTCCACTAGTCCGGCCTCCCAGTAAGCAAAGTAGGCGGTGAAAAAGTTCACGGGAAAGGACGCCGCCTGTGCGGCAGTGAAGTTGGGTGGCGCAGGCCATAGCCGATCCCCAGGCGCCGCGATCTGCTCGGCAAAAGCGCCGTACTCGGCGTATCCCATCACCCGTTCGCCGGTGCCCACCACCGTGCCGGCAAACTCTCGGCCAGGCACAAACGGCGGTTGGGGTCCTCCGGCATAGGCCCCTTTGAGGCTTAGCAGGTCGGCAAAGTTCACTCCTGCGGCTTCAACTTTCACCAGAACTTCGTCATCCTTTAGCTGCGGAGGCGTTACGTCCTGATATTCGAGCACCTCGGGCCCGCCCAAGCGGGCGGCAACAATGGCTTTCATATTCGTCCTGCGCCGGATTGTATCAAATTGCAATTGGTAGCCCGCAATTTCCACGCTCGAATCGCGCGCTGTGTAATAGGCGTGGTTCCAAAGTCACAAATTACTAGTTGCACTTTTCAAATCGTCCCGCCCTCCGGTGTATACTTCTGGTCAGGCGGCCCTGTTTATATTTCGACTTTTTATGCGCGGAATCCCGCGTGGTTTTGTTTCATAACGTTTTCGCAGGGAGCCCTTCATATTCTGGTTTGTGCAGTAAACGGTGTATATTGCGGACTCATCTATCTTGATTCGAGCCCGCCGGAAGATTCTCCCAAGGAGGCTCCGGTATGGATCTAGCCCTCATACGTGTATTTCTGGTTCTCCTGGTAGCTTGTAGCGCATACATTCTAAAGCCTTTTGGACTATCTTCCCTGACGGCCGCGATCTGCGGCGCTGCGATGGGCGGAGTCATCGTCTTGGCCGAAAGCCGCTTACGACAGAGCAGCCTGAAGCGGTTGATTGGCGCCGCCATTGGCAGCATTCTGGGAATTTTGGGAGCTTTCCTTTTCAGCCTGGTGATTCGAGCCACCATTCCCGAAGCCCAGACGGCAAGATTCCTGGCTCTACTAGTGATGCTGATTATGGCCTATGTGGGCGTGACCGTGGGCGCCAGCAAGGGTGATTTATTGGATCTGTCGGCAATGGGAGGTCTGTTCGGCGCCGAGAAATCCTCCAAGCGCGCCGCCAAGATCCTGGATACGAGCGTAATCATTGACGGTCGCATTGCGGATATCGCGGAAACGGGATTTTTGGATGGCAACATCGTGATTCCCAACTTCGTGCTTCGAGAGCTGCAGTTGGTGGCAGACTCAGCGGATTCGCTCAAACGCAATCGTGGGCGGCGGGGGCTGGATATTCTGCAACGCATCCAAAAGATGGCAACTGTGCAGGTCACGATCGTGGATGACGACTATCCGAGTGTCCGCGAAGTCGATCTCAAACTGATTGAACTGGCCAAGCAATTTGAGGCCAAGATCATCACCAACGACTTCAACCTGAACAAAGTGGCACAGCTTCAGGGCGTGGACGTGCTCAATATCAACGAATTGGCCAACGCGCTCAAGCCAATCGTGCTGCCAGGCGAGTTGATGCGGGTCTTTATTCTGAAAGAAGGCAAGGAATACAACCAGGGCGTGGCGTATCTCGATGATGGCACCATGGTCGTAATCGACAACGCCCGCAAAATGATCGGCAAGACCATCGATATCGCGGTGACGTCTGTGCTCCAGACCACCGCCGGGAAGATGATTTTTGGAAGGTTCGACGACCGCGGTAATACCGGACCCACGCGCCCCGCACCCGACCAGCCCCAGCGTCCCCGAAGCAACGTTCCCACACCGCAAATGCCGGGCGGGCCGGTTCCCCCTGCGGCAATCTCGGCTCCGGCGCCGGCTGACAAGCACGAATAGGGCGTGGCGTCGCCGACCGACAACAAGTCTGGGATCGGCGCATAGGTTTTTCGGTCTCGCGAGCTTTCCACTCCCTCAATCCCCGAGATTCCCGCCAAACTCGCTGTTAAGATAGTCGATACAATTGGCCCCGGATTTGAACTTGAACGAACTCACGCTGTATACTTCGTTTCCCTATGAAAGTTATTGTGATCATTCCGGCGGCGGGCTTAGGCACGCGAATGGCAGCCGCGGGTGGCGGAAGAAACGCGAAACCGGCTCCGGCGAAACAGTTCGCCGAACTGGGTGGAACTCCCGTCCTCGTCCATACCTTGCGCCGTTTCGTCGCGGCGCCACAGGTGGATGAGATCTACGTTGCCTTGCGCTCGAAGGAGACGGATGCTTTCCAGCAGGCGCTGGCCCGGGACAACTTCAAGAAACCGATTCATGTGGTAGAGGGCGGCGAACATCGCCAGGAATCCGTCGCCAATGCCCTCAGGTCTGTAAAGGCAAACTCCGACGACATTGTCCTCGTGCATGATGCGGTGCGACCATTCGTTTCCCAGGAGATCATTGCCAACGTGATCCAGGCGGCCGGGATACATGGCGCTGCCATTGCTGGCGTCCCTGCCGTGGACACGATCAAGCTGGTTGACCGTTCCGCTGAAAACGCGCTGATCACTTCCACCGTACCTCGTGAGCGTGCTGTCCTGGCCCAGACTCCGCAAGGCTTCCGGTTAGGAATTCTGAGGCAAGCTATGGAGGCGGCACAGGCCGACGGGTTCACTGGAACGGACGAAGCCTCGCTGGTCGAGCGCCTGGGTCCCCAAGTCGTGGTTGTAATGGGCTCGCCACGCAATTTGAAGATCACCACGCCAGCAGATTTG
>JBEKOS010000249.1:0-6748 GCA_049521535.1 Terriglobales bacterium
GACTTCTGCGATTGCTCTTCGATATTTTCGTTGATAAAAAGCGAGGTGATTTGCGTGTTTACCAGTTGGGCAAGATGCGCGTTGGGCGCATAATACGAAATGCGGAACGCCGTGAATTCACCGTGAGGCTTGTTGGGACTTTCCACGGGCTCGATCTTGATGTCCTTGCGCATCTGGTCCACCGCGCCTTCCGCGCCCAGCCGTTTGGCGACGGCATCATAGAGCTTGAACTGCTCAATGATGTGCTGCAGGCGACTGCGGCTAAGCACTTGTTGCTTCATGGCATCCAGTTGGGCTTCCAAGTCAATCTGGGGGGCTGTCGCCACAATATCCTGCGGCACTTTTGGCTGTTCCGCCACAATCAGCGTCTCGGAACGATAGACCGCGGGCATGATCCAGCTTGCGGTCCAGGCACCCAGCCAGCAGACAAACACCGAGGTCAAAATCCACCAGCGGCGGCGAACGACGATGCGCCAGTAATCGTTCAAATTGAGGGCCGGGGTGGCGGCCGGATTCTCGTTAAACATGGTTCACCTGCTTAAATGGGCCGCGAATAATGGTAGTTGAGAGAAATTTGAAACACGTTCTGGTTGCCCACCGCCGTAGTGAGCACGGTGCCGGTCTGGCGGATGAATCCATAATCGAACCGCCCGGTAAAATTGCGAAGGAATTCGTACGTCGCGCCAGCGCCAAACCATGTCGAAGAGAAATACTGCGGGTCGCCAATGGCAACAGACTTTTGGTCGGTAAAGCTGCCCCGCACATCCCCGGATAAGCGCTGCGTGAATTTCCTTCGCAGGGCCAGTTGTGCCGCGTAGGCGGAAGTGGCCGTCAAGACTCCGCCTCCATCGGTTATGCGCTGAATGTATTGCGCCTCCACGGCATTGCGCTCGCCGGTCCAGCCGTAGGTCATCCCGCCCGTTGGTTTCCAGAAATTCGCATAGAGAGGACTGGAGGGGATTATGTTGGCGGGGTACAACACATAGGTGCTGTCTTGCACATAATTCGGCCCAGCGAAGAGGGTGAGCACCGAGTGCGGGGTTGCCTTCCATTGTGCGAAAAGGAGAAGGTTATATGAGTTTGTCCTGCCTTCCAGCACCGACGGAGAGGTGGCGCTTTCGGAGTAAATGTTAAATACGGAACCTTGGACCCCTGCGGCCCATTGCGTACTGAACTCGTGGCTGTAGTAGGCAGATCCGCTAAAGGTATGCGAATTCACGAGTTCGCTGAGGACACCTCCGGGCAGGACGCCATAATCGAACAGTTGAAAACTGCCGCCTATCCCTACGTAGTCGTGCTCGGTCAACTTCCTGGAAATATTCGCAGTGGTGATCGTCATGGTGCGCTTGGTGGAGGGGAGGAAGGCTCCGCCGACAGGTCCGCCGTAACCGCCTGCGCCCGGTAGAATACCCCCGGTTCCGACCTGCGCGAAGGGATTGTCCGTGATATTCAAGTCCTCGCGCACGCGGATTTGCCATTTCTGCGTCGGTACCCAGACCCATTCACCGGAGAGGTCTTGCGTCGACAAGGTATTGCTGGTGTGTTGCACGTCAAAACTCACGCCGGGCGCATATTGCACAAAAAAGCTCATGGTCTGTTGCGTGTCCTGCAATGCCACATAAGGGGCAATAAAGAGGCGCGTGTCGCCCTCAACTGTCGTGGTGGCCGGAGTAACCGCGGAATCGGTAATCGTATAGCCTGCCGTGTTATAGGAGACGCCGCCCGTAACTCCCAACAACAGAACATTCTTGAATTCGGCGTCGGACTGTACGGCCAGCCCATAGGTTTCGCTGCCCACCTGGGGCGGTTCGCCCGTGGTGGTTTGTGCGCACAGCGAGGTTGCGGCCAATAACACAAGAAGAACGACTGGCAGTTTCATTGACATGTGTATCCTCTCTGTTTTTTCAATTTGGGACCACGATCTTGTCCCCGGGTTGAATTGCCGGATTATCAACGGGATCACCCGTCTTTACTGCCTTGACATAGTTGAAGAAGAACTTCTCGATGGTGCCATCGGCACGTTTTCGCAATACGGTGATCTTCTTCTTGTTGGAAAAGGGTTGAAATCCGCCGGCTTCGGCGATTGCGTCAAGCATGGTCATGGGGCGGTTCAACGGAAAGGTTCCGGGCTTCATTACCTGCCCCAGGACAATGAACGAGCGGCTACGGGACTCCCGCACGATCACGGTGACCTCGGGAATCTCAATGACGGCGCGCAGCTTCTGGACAATCTGAACCTGCAACTGCTGCGGCGTCAAGCCGGTTGCCTGGATGTCGCCGTTGATGAGCGGCAGCGAGATCTTGCCATCCGAACGCACGGTCAGCTCGCGCGAGACTTCCGGCTCCTTATAGACACTGATCGCCAACATGTCGCCATCGCCGATGGTGTATTCCGTACTGTTGGGGGTGATCCCCGGGGCAGACGCGGCGTCAGTTTTGTCTGTCGTGACCGCCTGGGCGGCCTGGCCTTTTGAGGGTGCAGCGCTATTGGTGGAGTCGGAGGGAGGCTGCTTTTTATCTTCGCTTGCACCTGCTTGAGGAGTTACCGAAGGCGTCGAAACATGCGGCTCCGTGCTCGGCGGATTCGACGTTGTCGTAGGCTGTTGCGTTGGAGGTTCGGGCACAGATTGCGCCGCCCCGCTCCTGGCTTGGTCCGCGGAAGACGGTGCCGAGGCGGCTGGTGCTTCAGATGCGCCCGCGTTGCCCGAGGGTTGCTGGCTGGCGCTGCTGGCGGCTGGGGCATCGCCGGATTGCGGCTGCCCGCCTGCCGTCTGTTGCGCAGCGGCTGTGCAACCAATTGCCAGAGACATTGCGATCAATGTGATTCTGCAGATTTTCATATAGCCAGAGGTCTAATCCGCGCTCGGTACTTCGATGCTGTTGTCCCGATGTGTGTCCAACCCAGTCTGCTTAAGTTTGTACAGCAATGCCCGGTAGCTGATCTTCAATACCCGTGCCGCGCGCTTTCGATTCCAGTGATTGGCTTGCAGCGCGTTCAGGATGATTTTGCTCTCCAAATTCCTGACTGCTTCGCGTGTTACCTTCTTAAGCGGCAACGAACTGTCCAGCGGGATCTCCGCCTCGTATTGTTCCGCCGTCCGGGAATGCAACGCGCTGACAATCGCATCTTCGGTGCCCAGTACGACATAGCGCTTGGTCAAATTCTCAAGTTCACGAATATTACCCGGCCAGGCATGCGTCTTGAGCAGGGACATGGTCGACGCCGACAGCGGCGGAACCTTGCGCTGGTAACGTTCGCTGTGTAAACCCGCAAAATAGGATACCAGCATTGGAATGTCGGCCACCCGCTCACGCAACGGCGGAAGCTGAAAAATCACGCCCGTAATGCGGTAGTACAAGTCCTGCCGGAACCGCCCCGAAGAAGCTTCGCGTTCCAGGCGCCGGTTGGTGGCGCACACCACGCGAATCTCCACTTTCTTGTCGCTGCGCGCCCCGATAGGGCAAAATTGTCCATCCTGCAGTAATTGCAGCAGTTTCGATTGCAACTCCAGAGCGAGCTCGGAGATTTCATCGAGAAAAAGGGTTCCTGTATCCGCCATTTCCACGCGCCCGGGCTTGGTGCCGGCGGCGCCCGTAAATGAGCCTTTCTCGTACCCAAACAACTCGCTCTCGACGAGGGTTCCGGGAATTGCGGGGCAGTTCACCTTTACAAATGGACCCTCCGACCACACTGATCGCTGGTGGATGTACTTGGCAATAATCTCTTTTCCGGTACCGCTTTCTCCCTCAAGCAGAATCGGAATGTTCGTGTCCGCGACCTTCCCCAGGCGCTCATGAATCTCAGCCATTGCAGGCGTAGAGCCGAACAAAACCGCATCGGAAGGAATTTCATCCCCAGCCATGCGCGAGTTTGCGGAGGTTTGCTTCATTTCGGGTTAACTGTTGCACTTCATTTGCCAAGAGTTGCACTTTCTTGCGGAGCATCTGGCGATCCTTCAGTCTCGGCGTAAGTTGCTGATTTCTAACTATTGTACTACCATCAGGTCGAAAATCCGTAAGAATTGTACGCGGCAGAAAGTGACGTTTTCTTTCATTTCAGGACGGAAATTTGGTATTTTTATGCGCAATTAATGTCAACATTGGGATGGTCCGGGCGAGCTGCTTCTGCCCGGCAGTTTTTAAGCGCCTCCCGAATTTTTAAAGGACTTTCGCAATTCTGTGGCTCGTAAGGCAGCAAAGTTCGCGTATATTTGAACACGGACAAAGCTAAGAAATTGGGTCGTGCTCAAACACCAGGACACTACATAGTTTCGGCTCCGGACTTCTCGGGGAGTGAGCATAAGTATGTCCAATACAGTTGCGCAGTCGGGCAGGCGGCAAACGTCGGCGCGCGTTCCGCAGGATTCCCCCAAGTCGAGCAAGCTTTCCCTTGCGCCTGCCGGCGAGCGAGGACCGTCGGCAGGCCCTGCCTCGCGTAATACTGCGGAAAGCCAGACTGCGTTCTACCAGGAACTGCTGCATACCGTCGCCCAAATGCAGCAGGACACCGACCGCCGCAACGTGGCGTTCGCTGGCGCGGTGCACGACCTGAAAACTCCGCTGGCGGTCATTAGCGGTTTCGTCAGCCTGCTCATGGGAGAAAAACTCGGGGCGCTGACCGCGCGCCAGAATGAAGCTCTCAGGGACATTTCCGGATGCTGCCAACGGCTTGAAGACGCCGTCTCGAAGCTACTTTTTCACGCCGCGAATGACGCCAAGAAACAGCCTCTCAGTCTTCAGGCTTCGGATCTGAATCCCATGCTCCAGCGGATACGCGACATGTGGACTCCCGTGTTCGAACAAAAGGGAGTTCTTTTGGAATGCTCCCCAGCGCCGGAAGATTTGCGGTTCAGCTTCGATTCGCAAAAAGTCCAGCAGGCAATTTCCAACCTGCTGGAGAACGCCCTGCGCTTCACCGCGTCCGGAGGGCGGGTGACGGTTTCGGCAGCGCCCCATTTCTGGGACAGGCGCAACGAGCGCCGGCCGGTGGCAGACGAAAGGCGAGTTCGTCCTCACAGCACTCCCAACGCGGCCAGGATCGTGGTGGCCGATACCGGTCCCGGTATAGCGCCAGAATACCAGCAGGAAATCTTCGAAGAATTCTTCAGCGCCTCTCCCCCGGGAATCACGCCTGGAGTTGGCCTCGGCCTTACGATTGCACGCCATCTGGTACACGCTCACGGCGGGAAGATCTGGGTGGAGAGCACCCCGGGCTCAGGGGCGCAGTTTCATATCCTGCTGCCCTTCTTGCCTGCCGGCAAATAACATTTTTGGAGACGCAATGCCCGCCATTCTAGTTGTGGATGATGACCCTGCCATGCTGCGCTACCTGAAGGCCCTGCTGGAAACAGAGGAATACCAGGTCAGCACTGCCAACGATGGGGCGGAGGCGATTCAATTGATCCGGCAGGGCGCTCGCCCGGATGCGGTGCTGCTTGACATGACCATGCCGCGCAAGGACGGTTTGGACACGCTGCTGGAATTGCGCGATCTGGTTCCCGAAGTCAAGGCCATCATGGTCTCCGGCATCAGCGACACCCACACCGTGGTGCAGGCCATGCGCCTGGGCGCGCAGGATTACCTCACCAAACCGGTCAATGACGTGGAGCTGGCCGGTACGCTGCGCCGATGCCTGCAGTCCGGCGCAATCGAAGATCATGACGCTGAAGTTGAGGAACTTGAGGGAGACAGCTTCTTCGCCGCCTCCTCGCCGGTGATGCGGAAAATCCGGAGCCATGTTGCCTGCATTGCCGAAGTCAACGTCCCCGTGCTGCTGCTGGGCGAAAGCGGCACCGGCAAGGAGATCATCGCGCTGATGATTCACAGGCATTCGCCCCGCGCGCATCGTAAATTTCTTAAGGTAAACTGTGCGGCCATTCCCGAGGACCTGTTGGAAAGTGAACTATTCGGTTTTGAAGCCGGCGCATTTACCGGCGCCAACCAAACCAAGCCGGGCAAGTTCGAACTGTGCGATCACGGCACGATCCTGCTCGACGAAATCGGTGAAATGGGACCCCGCCTTCAGGCGAAGTTGTTGCAGGTATTGCAGGAGCAGAAGTTTTTCCGTTTGGGAAGCCGCTCGGCGATTTCCGTGGACGTGCGCATTCTGGCGGCGACCAATGTCCAGGTGGAAGAGGCGATCAAAGACGGCAGGCTGCGGCTCGACCTCTATTACCGCTTGAACGGGTTCTCGGTGTGCCTGCCGCCGCTGCGTGACCGCCGCGAGGATATCCCCATCCTGATGCACGAGTTCATGCAGCGGCTGGCGCGGTCGATGAAGCGGCCGCCCCAGCCGATCAGCGAGCCCCTGATCAAAGCCTGTAAGCTGCATGCCTGGCCGGGACACGTGCGCGAGTTGCAAAGCTTCATCAAACGGTTCCTGGTGCTGGGCAATGAAGATGCCATGATCGCCGAATTGCGTGCCCAGGGGGCAGAAGCCCGGCCGCTGCACGCCGCGCCGCGCAAGCCGGGCAGCACACGCGACCTCAAGAAAATGATGCGCGGCATCAAAGGCGAGGCCGAGGCAGAAGCCATCTCGCGTGCCCTGGAACAAACCCGCTGGAACCGCAAGGAAGCTGCCGAATTGCTGAATATCAGCTATAAAGCCCTCGTCTACAAAGCTCGCCAGTACGGCCTAATGGAGCCCAAGGCAGAGAAGAAAGAGGGCGAGTAGGCCTAGCCTCCCTTCCGTCTTTCGATGCAAGCGGACTCAGCCCCATCCGCGGCGTGTGACGCTAAACATCAATGG
>JBEKOS010000250.1:0-11236 GCA_049521535.1 Terriglobales bacterium
ACGAGGCGATCTTCTCCAGAGCCTCCTGTCCGTCTTCTGCCGTTTGGGTTCGGTAACCCCACGCAGAAATAAGGTCGGCAAGGCCGGATCGCTCGTTTTCCTCATCTTCGGCGATAAGCACTTTTTCAATTGTCATGCCAGGCAGCTCCGGCACTCCTCCGCCCGCATTTCAGGCTCTTCGTGCGTGTTCGCAATGGCAGCCACGATCGGCACTCTTAGATTGGAAAGATCGTCGCTCGTATGGACCAACGGATTCAGTTATGCTCTACTTCTGTCACGGCGAGCCGAATGCTGTACTGATGCTGTTCTAACCTTAAACCGCTGCCTCAAACTTGTCATGCAGAGCGGTTAATTTATCATCAACGCGAAAACAAACAATTAATCATCTGGCGAATAGGACCGGGAATTGAGCCAAGATGAGGTTGCCAAAAAAGCTACTAGCGAATCTCGACGGCTTTTGCTATGATGTGCAATCTGAGTGGCTTATTTGTATTTGTAGGTTCGAAAAGTTTTCCCGGATTCAAGAAATCAAGTTGCGACCTCAAGGAGAGGGAGGAATCCTCCATGCAAAATGGCACGAAGTTTCGTAATCGGGCTGGGCTGATATTTCTAATGCTGGCCACGATTTTGACATTAACGTCTACCCTTGCGTTGGCGCAGGAAAGAGTGCCGCAGGCGGAAGTCTTTATTGGCTACTCATGGCTGGATCCTTGTCCTTGCGATCGCATACCAGCTTCACCGCCTGTAGATGGGGTTTTTACCACGACTTCGGTTCAGAGCATTAATGCGGGCTGGGAAGGTGGAGTAACCTGGAATTTCACCAAGAATCTTGGCCTTGAAGTTGACTACGGGCATCACTACGGCAACCAGATCAACGAAGGAATCGCGCTGATCGGGCCGCGGGTTACGTTCACCCGTGGACGGTTCGCGCCGTGGGCGCACGTCAAGGCGGGCACCGCCAGGATGGCTATTGCAAATTTCCCCGATGACAAACCGTACGGATTTGCCACGGAAATGGGCGGCGGTGTTGATGCGTGGTTTAAAGACTGGCTGGGCGTACGTCTGATTGAGGTGGACTACCTTTATCAGGCGCATAAGCTGAATTCTTATGTCGGCAATACCAATGGAGTCGGCTTCGCTTCGGTCGATTTCAATGGCGTCAGCATCGACGCCGGCTTGCTATTTGGACTGGGGCACCTGAAGCCTCCCGTGCCTCCGACTGCAGCTTGCTTCTTGCAGCCAACCCGCATGATGGCGGGCGATCCGGCAACTGCGAGCGTTGATGCCAGGAATTTCGACCCCAAGCACACGCTAACCTACGACTGGAAGACAACCGGTGGCGAGATCGCAGGGAAGGGACAAACTGCAGATATCAATACCACCGGACTGGGAGCCGGCAGCTATACAGTGACAGCTACGGTCACAGACCCGAAGTTGAAGAACTACAATATGGCGACCTGTAATGCCAGCTTCGAGATTCAGGAAGCTCCAAAACATCCGCCTACCATTTGCTGCACGGGCAATCAGACCGTGCATGCCGGTGAAACCGCCACCATTAATTGTCAGGCTAGCAGTCCGGACAACCGGCCGCTTAAGTTCGATTGGCGCGCTAATGGCGGGCGAATCGCCGGAAACGGAGCTACGGCAACGCTGGATACCACCGGCGCGCCTGCTGGCCCGATTTCGATTACCACAACGGTCGCTGATGATCGCGGCCTGACCGCCACCGGCACCACCACCGTTACCGTAACTGAGGGAATGGCGGCTGGTGCGGCGCCTACAACACCGCAGGTGAGCAACATTGGCGAGATTGCTTTCCCCAACAAGAAGAAGCCGTCGCGCGTGGATAACACCGACAAGGCAATTTTGGATGACATCGCTTTGCGCCTCCAGCACGAACCGGATGCAAAAATCGTGATCGTCGGATACTTTGATCCGGCTGAAAGCGGTGGCGATGAAGTTGCCAAGCACCGCGCGGTTAATACCAAGGCATACCTCACGAACGAGAAGGGAATCGACCCAACTCGCATTGAGGTGCGCACCGGTACGGCCGGCGGCAATCGAGCTGAAGTGTTCCTGGTGCCTGCGGGAGCCACTTATAACGGGCCGGGCACGGAAACTTTCGATGAGAGCGCAGTAAAGGCTCAACCGCGGAATCCTGGGGCGGCGGCACACCATAAGTCGTCGTCGCACCACAAGGCAAAGGCAAAAGCGGGTGCTGAGGCGGCTCCCGCCGCTAATGCGCCTGCGGCGCCGGACGCGACGCCTGCACCAGCGCCACAACCTTAATTTGCCGCGATGGTTTGGCGGCAGCGGAATCAGGCTGGCAGACATGCTCGTCAGACGGACAATCTGAAATGGTTGTCGTTTGGTTGACGTGCAGGGCTGACCAGCCTTTTTCTTGTTTACTTGGCGTGCTCTTTCGTGCACGATGGAGTTGTGGAGTTTGTACCGTTTTCTTGGATTTGAAAATTCATATTGCAAATGAGGCTGGGTCTCTTGTCGTACTTCTTTGCGCTAGCTCGAATGCTTCACGTGGCGGTTTTTTGTGTCATGTTCTCGTTATTCGCTCTGCCCCGGCAGGCGTGGGGCGGAGAGGTTTCCTCGCAGGCCGGCATGCGGGCTCTTCAGGAGTGGATCCCGATGGGCCCGGATGGCGGCGACGTTCGTAGTCTGGCCTACGATCCGCGTGATCCTCGCCGCATTTTCCTGGGCACGAGTGCGGGGCGCATTTTTCTCTCTGCTGACGGGGGCAATAGCTGGACCCGCTTTGCCCACTTGGGCGGGGGCGATGATTTTGTACTGGATCATATTGTCATCGATCCTGTTTCCGGGACAATGTACGTTTCGGCCTGGACCGTAGAACATGAAAGCGGAGATGTTTTTCGATCCTCCGACGAAGGGCGTTCCTGGCAGGCCTTGCGCGACATGCATGGAAAGTCTATTCGCGCGCTCGCGCTGGCTCCTTCGGATTCCCGGACAATCGTTGCGGGCGCATTGGATGGCATATTCCGGAGCCGCGATGGCGGGGATTCCTGGGAGCGCATATCGCCTGCCGGTCATCTGCAGATCAAGAACATCGAATCGCTCGCGATTGATCCGCGGGATAAGAATGTGATTTACGCCGGTACCTGGCATCTGCCTTGGAAGACCATCGACGGCGGTGGTGACTGGCGTTCCATTAAGCAGGGTGTGATCGACGATTCCGACGTATTTTCAATTATTCTGGATCGCTCCAATCCCTCGACGGTCTATCTGAGCGCATGTTCCGGGGTCTACAAGAGCGCGAACAGTGGCGAGTTATTTTACAAAATTCACGGAATTCCTTCCGCAGCTCAAAGAACGCGAGTTCTCAGGCAGGACCCAAGGAACCCTGCGACTGTGTATGCGGGCACGACAGAGGGACTGTGGAAGACTGTGGATGCGGGTCAGGATTGGCAACTTATTTCCACCCCGAACATCATCGTCAACGATGTGCTTGTCGACCCGGGCAATTCCAACCGCGTTCTAATCGCTACGGACAGAGGCGGCGTTCTTGCCAGCGAAGATGGTGGACATACATTTTCGTCGTCAAACCTGGGATTTGCCCATCGCCAGGTTTGGAGTGTACTGGCGGATCGCTTCAATCCCGGAATGCTGTACGCCGGCGTAGTGAATGACAAGGAATTCGGTGGAGTATTCGAATATCAGGGCTCGATACCTGTGGGTCCCGCCCAGTTGAGCACGGCAGTGGTATCCAGTCACGATCCTGTGCCGCAAATCGACTCGGGAAAGATCGGGAAGGCCGGACGCCTCGTGGTCGCGCAAAGTGGTACCGTAACCGCTGCGGCGGGCTGGAAGCAGGTTAGCTCCGGAATCGAGAAGCTGGATGTATTTACCCTGGCGCAGGCGGAGAATGGCGATGTCATAGCCGGAACCAATCACGGTATCTTTGCCTTTGTTCATGGAACCGACCATTGGGAACCGATGAATACGCTCGTTCGGCCAAATGAGCCTGCACCTGCGAGTAAGCCGGCGCCGAGGAAGCATTCGTCCGCGAAGCACGTAGCTGCTAACCCTGCAGCCGCGAAACCCGAAGCCGCAAAATCCTCCACCGCGCTGCTGGATGGGCGAGTAACCCAATTATTCCTGGGAGAGGATCGATGGTTTGCCGCAGCGGCGGATGGACTGTTGGTTTCATTCACCCATGGCAAGAGCTGGGTCGAGCTTCCTATGGAAGGCTATCGCGACTTTGTGGCGGTGCAGGCCATGGGCCGGCTGGTGCTCGCGGTTTCGTCCACGGCGGCTTTTGTGTCCCAGAACAATGGAGACACCTGGCACCTGTGCCCGATTGAGGACCAGGCCGGTGTTTTGTACGGCGGCATTATTACCGACGGGAATGCGCTTTGGCTGGCTGGCCGCAAAGGCGCCTTTCGCAGTCGCGATTTGGGCATGACATGGCAACACGTGGGAAATGATGCCGGGCTGGCCCCGCACCTTGTGACCAGCATTACTTACGATCGGGAAGGCCACAGGCTCCTGGCCGTCGCTGGAGCGGGAACGATGTACGTAAGCTCTAATGAAGGCGTGTCATGGGAATATGAGAACACTGGATTTGCTTTGCGGACTGTGACAGCCGTGCACGGCAGATTGCTGGCAATGACGGCCTTCGATGGTCTTATCGTCGAGCCCGAAGCGTCGGTGCCGCAGGAGCCAAAGCCGACCTCGATTGCCGCCATGCCGGTGACCCAATAACGCCAGATTGCAGGTTTCGATTGCTTCCTTCTGCACCCGGGAAAATACTTATCGTTCGCTTTAGCGCGTTGGGTGACGTGATACAAACCCTTCCCGTCCTTACCATGCTGCGCGATACCTTCCCAGATGCCAGGATTGGCTGGGCAATTGATACCGAATTGGCGCCCGCCATTGAAGGGCACCCTGCTCTTGATTACATTCATCGCTGCTCGCGTAACCGCTGGAAGCGCGGGTTGGCACGCCCGCCGCAATGGCTTCCCTTGAAGCGAGAGTTCATGGCGCTGGTCCGGGAGGTCCGACTGACCGGATATGACGTGGCGATTGACGTGCAGGGACTGTTCAAGACTGCCTTGCTACCATGGCTCGCAGGAATCAAGCGCCGAGTCGGATACCGGCAGGGGCGCGAATTCAGCAGCTTGTTCTACACGGAGAGATTCCGGGATCGCAACGAGTACTTCGACCCGGCGGTCTTTCACCTGGAACACATGGCGGGTTTGGTTGGGATGCTAAGAGGTCCAGGTGCGCAAAGCGAGTACAGGGCTCAACCCCCGGCGATTTCCGAGGTGGTTCGGAAAAGAGTTACCGAGCAAATGTCGAAGGCCTTTCTGAATTCGGCGCCGGTGATCGCGATGGCGCCGGCGACACAATGGGCCAGCAAGGCGTGGCCGGAAGAGTACTGGATTGTCTTGATTCACCGATTGCTTACGCGCACCAGGCTGAACCTTCTGCTGCTTGGATCATCGGCGGATGAGTCAATGGCACGGCGCGTTCTGGGTGCTTGCTCTACTGAGCAACTGACGGGCCGGGTCTGTAACCTCTTCGGAAAGTCGCCGTTGCCCGCGATGTATGCGGTCTACGAACACGTGGCAGCGGCTGTGGGACCCGATAGTGCTCCACTTCACGTTGCCGGCGCTATGGGTGTTCCGGTTTTGATCGGCATTTATGGCCCTACGGGTTTTCGCCGCACGCCGCCTCTCGGCAGCCCTCATATCCGGCTATTGTCCACGGAAGGACTTCTTGCCTGCCAGCCTTGTCATCAGCGGGTTTGCCCGCTTGGAACCGGTGAATGCATGACGAGAATCGGCCCTGATGATGTATATGAGGCTCTGCTGGAAAATCTGAACGCATCGGGTATCAATTGGGAATGGCCGCCGATGGACGCCCCCATTTCTTCGCTTCGATATAATGAGAAACGCAGCGCCGGACAGCCGTAACAGCGGACTCCGGTCCGGCTTTGTCTCAGAAACGAATATGCCCACTGCGACCACGGCCAGAATGCTCAACCTCTCCAGGTTGGACACTGTCCCCCTGCAAAACGAGCCGTTTCAGTATTTACTGGTGGAAGATTTCCTGCAGCCAGATTGCAAGCAGGAGGTTCTTGAAGACTTCCCGAGCATTGACCGTAACGGCAGCTTTCCGTTATTCACTCTTACGCCCGGCCCTGCGTTTACCCGGCTTGTCGATGAACTCCTGGACAAGGAATTCGAGATCGCGGTCGGCAGGAAGTTCGAAATGGAATTAAGCCGATATCCGACCATGATTACCGTTCGGGGCCGGTGCAGTGGGGCGTCCGACGGCGGGATACATACGGATTCGAAAGACAAAATCATTACCGTCCTGCTGTACCTTAACCCTGGCTGGGAAAACGCCGGAGGCCGGCTCCGTTTGCTGCGGTCTAGAAATCTGGATGACTATGTTGCCGAAGTGCCGCCGACCATGGGCAGCCTGCTTATCTTCAAGCGCTGCGACCACTCCTTTCACGGGCACCTGCCGTTTGAAGGCAAGCGCATGAGCCTGCAAATGAACTGGGTAAAGAGCGAGCGCTATTTGCGCCAGGAACAGTTTCGCCACCGGATCAGCTCCTGGGTCAAGCGCCTAACGGGCCGCGGATAGCGCAAACTCCAGCACAGAGACACTGAGAACGACTTGGCGACTCGGAGACTGGGCGACTTCGGGACGCGAGGCTCCCGGCCTTTTCGCCGAGTCTCCAAGTCTCCCGGTCTCCTAGTCTTGATAGATTTTGACTTTGCTATGGCGACCAAGACCGGCGGCCCACCGCTATCCGTGACCATCGTGGCGCAGGACGAGGAACGGACCATCGCGGACGTGCTCGCCGCGGCATCGCAGGTCGCCGACGAAATCATCTTCCTCGATAGCGGTTCGACCGATCGGACCGTCGAAATTGCGAAAAGCTTCGGAGTCCGTTTCTACCACCAGGAATGGCTGGGCTACGCAGCGCAAAAGAACAAGGCCCTTGAATTGGCGAACGGCGTGTGGATTCTTAGCCTGGACGCCGACGAGGTGATGACTCCGGCGCTGGTGGAGGAAGTTCGCCAACTGATGAGCAGGGGCATACCGGCAGAGATTAGCGGTTTCAAGATACCGCGAGTCTTGTTTATTGGGGATGTGCCGGTACGGCGTGGCGGTTTCTATCCGGACGCGCAGTTGCGTCTTATCCGCAAAGGTAAAGGCAGCTTTCGCTCCCGGATCGTCCACGAATCAATCGGCGTCGAAGGCCGGGTGCTGCAGCTTGAGAACGATCTTTTTCATTACGCCTACAAAGATGCAGAACAGTTTGCGCAAACCATGGATAAATACGCGCGGCTGAGCGCGGAACACTATTTCCACGAAGAAAGCAATCGCTGGCGCTCTAATCCGGCAAATGAAGTCCTGCATCCGCTGTGGACTCTGTTCTACCGTCAATTCATACGCGGGGGCATTTTTGGCGGCCCGTTGTGCTGGCGGCTTAACTGGATTTACGCCGACTACGTGAGAAAAAAGATTCGGTATCTGCGTGAGCTTGAAGCTCGAATCGGAGCGGCCTGAACGCCTTAATTTGGGCACACAGGCAGGCATCTGTGAAATGTCTCATGGTCTTCAAGGGGCTGCCCACGACTGTAGCTGTCTGCTTTCAGGAAAATAAATCGCTGCGGCAACGCGGCTCGTTCTAGACCGACCTCATGTGAACAGGGCTCACGCAGATCATGACACCTGCGATTTTCAAAAATCCATGCTCGCACATTTTCCGGAACCTCTCAGAATATTTGGTCGCCTGTGTAAAGTTTTGTGACTGCATGTTTCCTGCCACCACACGATGAATTTGCTTGCACAGATTAATTAACCTGCGGTATGCTCTCCGCAATGGGATGGGCATCCCCGACTGACCTAAGAGGAGCGGGCTACCGCCTTTGGTAATTCAAGGACTCCTTGGTCCCGGATGCGGCGAATGGCATCGATGACAGACTTCGGCGTCGCGTCGAACCGTACCGATGTCAAGCTAAAGGGCCGAAGACAATCCGAAAAATTGCGGAAAAGGAGCAGAATTATCATGAGTGCAGCTATCAATGCCACTCCGCGCTCAACCGTCAATCAACAACCAAACCTCATCGCCCCCCCCTGCAACTTATTTGCCAACCTAAGCATTTGCATTGCGCTTATCGCGGGGCTGATCATGTGTAGCCCTCACCCCCTATGTGGACAGACAGCTCCTGCGGCAAAAACGGCAAACGCACGCCCGACCATTAAGCTTGCCAACGGCCTTACGTTAATGGGAATCGCCCACGATTCCAGCCTCCAGCACGCCGTGGCTTCCGATCCCGGAACCGAAGAGGATGCCATTCGAAGAGGGAAGCATGAAGATTGGCTTAGGATCGTGAACGACCCCAAGTACATAATCCAGCAGATGCGACGGGGCGAGGCCGTTCGCGGCCCGCACGCTGCCGAGGTCGACGCCATTGAAAAGATGCGGAAAGATTCGACGACCGCCCGCACCGGAACATCGCCGAGCGGAGGTTCTGCGAAGAAGCAAATGGCAAGGAACGAGTCTGTCAAATCAAAAAGGCCGCAGCCGAAAGGCAAATCTGGCGCCGCACCGGATTTTCAACTTCTGGCCGGCTTGAATCCGAAACTCAAGCGGGCAGCAGCGAATAACGACTGGAGCATGGGAATGCTAAGCAGCACCGGCGTGGCGGCAGACGCAGGCGGCATCTCGCCAAATAACACGCCCGTTGACTATGCCAGCTTTGGAAGCGCCCACGACTGCACTAACGACTACACGGCCTTCGTTACCGGTAGGTACGACCCGGGCAGTAACGCCGAAGCTACCATCGTCGGATTCAACAATCTCTACTCGGGCTGTTCCGGAACAAGCCCCCATGTGTATTTTTCCTACGAGATCGAAGATCCGACCTCCGGAAATATGTTGCAGGCCCAGTCTTCGCCGGCGGTCGACTGGTTGGATGGCTCGCAGCTTGCTTTCATGGTGTCAGATAACTACGGCTGCGGGACCTGCTCGGCCTCGTCCTCGTTAGTGGTATTAAGGTGGGCAGGCAATCCTTCCAACGGGACGCAAACCCAGGGGACCATCGCGGCGCCGAAGGTGCTCAACTCGGGCACTGGCTATGTGTCCCCAATTAGCTATGCCACTTGCACCGCACCGTGCTACACCATCATTCGTTACACGGACTCGACGTCCTCGCCGTGTAACTCCACCAACGCCAATTACACCGGAATCTGCAATTCCCTTCCCGCCGAGGCCCCGTACTACGACCTCAACACCGACTGGCTCTTTGTCGGCGACAACCAAAGCAACCTTCACCACTTCACGAATATTTTTGGCCTGTACTCCAGCGCCGGACCTGCTGAGGATTTAACCGGGGATTGGCCGGCGTTTCTCCTCGACTCAGCCTGCTCAAGTCCGCTCGTCATTTCGAGTCCGATCTACGATGCATTTACCGGTGATGTCTTCGCCGGCACGAGCGGCGGTTGCACGAATGTCTGGGCAGTGCAAACCACGAATTCCTACGGAGGGACGGGCACAGGCGGGATGGTCGACAATGAGAGCACGACCCTTTCCGGCTGCAACGGCGTCGTCGACAGCCTGCAATATGACTTCAGCACGCTCTTCCTTTACGCCACTTCCGACAATGCACCGTATGCTTGCGGCCGGGGGTGCACCCACTATATGGATACCATTTGGCAGTTCAACATTACAGGCACAGGGGGCCTGGCGCCTTCCTCGTGTTGCCCGCCTTTGGGTACGGTCCCAACAAACTCTTGGTGCGTTATCGGAACCGGGACGAAGACTGGAAGCGGCGCGTGCAACGCTACGGGATACCACGACATTACCTGGGACGGCCAATTCGACAACGTCTTCGAGCAATCCGGCACCTCTACGGGATACTTGTACGCCGCCGGAAACCATAACGGTCCGCTGACGCTCTATCAGTGCGGGGTAACCGCCGGTGTACTGCCGAGTGGGAATGCAACCACGGTGACGGCCCTGATGAGCGGCTCGGGGACGACCGGATACAACTCTGCGGTGAATGAGTTTTGCAATAACGCCGGAAGCGCTTGCACGACCTCGATGGGTATGACCAGCAGCGGCGCAGATCTGATCGCCTTCAGTCTATGGAAAAGCAACGTCAGTGGTTGTACCAACAGCACCACCCACGGATGCGTGCTTCAGTACGATGTGAGCGATCCCACAATCGCGAACATCTTCCTCGGAAGTTCACTGGATTGGCCAATGAGCAGCGCCACGCCCATGGCCCCGACCGGAACCCTGGACGTTGACAACTATAGCACCTTCACGGGTGCCTCGAACTGGTACTTTACCAGCACGGATATCGCCGAATCCTGTGCCACAAATAGCATAACTAGCCCGTGCGCTGTGCAGTGGCCACAATACTGAACAACATAACCTGGCGGGCGGCTGGGGGCGAGGATCAAACCCGTTCCCATGCCGCCGCCGATCTATCTACGAGATCTATCTTGAAGATGATTTTTCCACTACTCTCACTCGCGGTTTTCTGCATTTTATTGCCCTGCGGGCTGGCGGCACAAACCATTGTCGCCACGATCCCACTGAATAACACCGGCGGACCTTTCGCGGTTAACCCCGCAACCAATACTATTTACGTAGCTAATACAGGGTTCGGGGGCCTTTCACCGAGCACGGTTACCGTTCTTGACGGGACCGAGAAGATAACGATTGCAACTTTGCCTGTCGGTGTCGAACCTTGGGCAATCGCGGTAAATCCTGTGACCAACATAGTTTATGTGGCAAATGCGGGCGACGGGACGGTAACCGTGATTAGCGGCGCTGACAACACCGTAACGGCTACGGTCACCGTCGGCGTCGCGCCCTGGTCGATTGCCGTCAACCCTTTGACAAACAAGATTTATGTGGTGAATTGCGGCGCGGACTGCGCTAACGATGATGCCCCCGGCAGCGTCACAGTTGTCGATGGTGCAACCAACTCCACAACGACCATTCCAGTGGAATTCAATCCGAGGGCGGTGGCTATCGATCCCGTGAGCGACGTCGTTTACGTGATCAACTGCTACTGCGCTAGGCCGGGAAGGGAAGGGGTCGGCACCGTCAGCGTGATCGATGGGGCTACGACCACCGTAATTGCTACCCTCCCCGCTGACCTCAGCGCCCACGTAGCTACTGTCAACTCTGCAACCAATTCTTTGTTCGTCGCAAACGACATCGGTT
>JBEKOS010000251.1:0-6729 GCA_049521535.1 Terriglobales bacterium
TATTGCTGTCGCCGGAGTAGGTCGCTACAACGGCATCGTCTCCAACTAGCAGCGCGGACGTGGTGCATTCCGCTTTGTCGGTGGAGAGAGTTACCACAGAGCAACCCCTGATCGCGGTCCCGTTTGCTGTGAAGCCGACACTGCCAGTCGGCGAAGAACCGCCATTCACCGTTGCGGTGAATGTTACTGCCTCGCCTGCGGTTGAGGGGTTGAGTCCGGACATAACGGCAGTGGCGGTGGCAGTTGCTGTCGGGCCGTGCACCGTTACCTTTCTAATAACGTTGTTGAGGGAGTCTCCGACATAGATGTTCCCGGACGAGTCCACCGCAACGCCATAGGGTTGACTCAAACTCGCGCTGGTCGCCGGACCACCATCGCCAGTGTAACTCTGGATCCCGTCGCCCGCTGCCGTAGTGATTACACTCGTTGACGCGTTCACCTCGCGGATGATGAAGTTGCCGCTATCCGCGATAAAGAGGTCGCCACCCGAGTCAAGAGCCACGCCGCCGGGACCAGCTAACTCGGCGCTGGTCGCTGGGCCGCCGTTGCCGCTGAAGCCACAGTTACTGTGCGTTCCGGCACCAGCTATTGTGCCCGCCACCGTGGTGATTTTGCCCGTTGACGCGGTCACCTTACGGGCGAGGCAATTTACGTAATCCGCGATGTAGAGGTTATCCTCAGAATCGACCGCCACCCCCTCGGGAGCATACAACTCCGCGCTGGCCGCCGGGCCGCCATCGCCGCTATAACCCCCAGTACCCGGCCCTCCGGTAGTCTCACAGCAGCCAGCGACTGTGGTGATTACACCCGTTGCCATGGTAACTTTTCGGATGACGTTGTTATTCGAATCTGCAATGTAGAGGTTGCCCGCTGTGTCCAGCGCAACGCCCGTGGGACCGTATAATTCCGCGCTGGTTGCCGAGCCGCCGTCGCCGCTGTAGCCCGATTTCCCGGATGGCTCACAGCAACCGGCCACCGTGCTGATTACACCAGTAGCCGCGGTCACCTTGCGGATTACGTTATTGCGATAATCCGCGATAAAGAGGTCGCCACCCGCGTCAAGAGCCACACCTAGGGGACCAGCTAACTCGGCGCTGGTCGCTGGCCCGCTGTCCCCGCTGTACCCACAGTTGGCACCCGCGACAGTACCCGCCGCCGTGGTGATTACGCCAGTCAACGCAGTCACCTTACGGATAAGGCAGTTCACACGATCCGCGATGTAGAGATCACCCGCGGAATCGACTGCGACCTGCCAGGGAACGTTCAGTTCCGCGACGATTGCCGGGATGCCGTCGCCATTGTAGCCAGAGGTTCCCGGTGCCCCGCTGGTCTCACAGCATCCCGCCACTGTGGTGATTATTGGGGCCGAAGGAGTCGCTGGCGCTTGTGCCAGAACAGACGTTGCGAGAATAAGCGTTAGAGGCGCTTGCAAAGTGAAAAGGCAATTCGTTCTCATTTCCCTGGCTCCGTGTCTGGCGCAACGATTCCAAGACCGGGGTACAAAGCGATTCTGGAGAATCGGTAGCGTTCAGACTCATGTGCGTTAGGCCGCTCCCCGTTCGATCTCATCCCGGGTGAGCCCATAGTACGTGTCCGTGTCTTCCTCGTCGCCCTCCCACATTGATCGAAAAGGTTCGCGGTTAAGATACCACAGCATTGCGATGCACCATGACCGCCATACCCGTGGGTGAATGTATCCTTCCCGGAAAAATAGGTATTCTTCACCGCACAGGTTGAAATAGTCAATAACTACCTGACGGTCAAGCTGGTCCTGACCCTCCTGACCCGCAACCGAATTTGCGGCGCGGAGCAAGCGTTCGTTCAGGGATTCATATCGACGATTAAATTCTACGAACAGTTCCTTGAACAGCCTCATTTCTGCAAGTCTCTGCTGTAAGACGAAGTAGCACAAACCTAAGGTCGCGGCGATGATCGATCCGACAAGCGAGGCCTTCTGTCCTGCCGTGAAAGCCAGGACGACGGCGAACACCGCGCCGAGAATTGCCACCCACCAGTAGTTCTCAAAAATGTATCGGCGAGTCAATTTTTCCTCCAACTCGGAAAGCTGCTTAAGCCAGGGCAGCGGAGGCCTCCAATTCGAACGTCACGATAATCCAAGGAGAGGCCGCCACGCCAATTTCATTCAGGTCTTCGCCTTCCAGATGCAGGGCGACTGCCTCGCGAAGATTTCGTGAAACCTCGTCCAGCGTAGGCCCGTGCGTTACCACGGGGATTTCCAAGCATTCCGCCACAAAGCCAGACTGCTTTCCAGAACGGATCACAGCCTCGATGGTGTGCTGCAAAAACATAAGGACTGTAGACAATGCCACAATTGTAGACTCCTCACAAAATTGAGTCTCCACCCGTATCCGTGCTGCCCCGACGTAATTCCTCAAGCGGATAAGTCGTTCCACGCCAGGTTACGCCCCCGTTGCGTAGCGCCAGTGCCATGGACCTCAGCATGATGAACACAAAGGACAACGCGGCAAAGGGGTGGGCAAAAAAGTAGAGCGGAGAGACATTCGGTTGGCGTGACATACCAATGTACATCAAGGCGATTCCCGCCAAGGCAACTCCGAAGCCAGCCTTTGCCCATCCTGGCGCCACGACTACGCCAACGTATGGAAGAACATGAAGGATCAAGAATATGCCGCAGATAACCAGAGCGCGACCAATCTTGAAGTGAGCGGCGGCAAAGAAATTTTTGCTCAGATTCCGGATGACTCCAGCGGCGTCTCGGGACCAGAAGTTGGTGAGCAGATCTTGTCCCATGGCGGCGCTCTGTTTCAGCCCGTACTTTTTCACCGCTTCTCCGAGCATTACGTCTTCAACCACGCATAAGCGCAATGACTTCCAAGTGCCGATCTTTTCGTACGCCTGCCGTCGAATCAGATTGAATACGCCCAAGCCAATCGCGTCCGGAGCATGGGGATCGCTGACCTTCCATGGACGGCGCCAGAACACGAACAACACTCCGAAAAACGCCACCATTATATGACCGCCGAAGGTTGCGGTATCGATCTTCGGAAAAACCGCAAGATGGTCGGCCTTGGATTGTAGCGTGTAAATCACAGCGCGGCGCAACGAATCAGGTCGGAAGATCGTGTCGGCATCGGTAAACAGTAGCCACTCGTCAGTCGCCAGTCGGCGGTCATCAGAACCCGTCGATAGCGGTCGGTCGTTAGTCGTTGGCGAGGGCTGCGATGCCGCGCGCCACATTGCGTGTGTCTTGCCAAGCCACCCGGGCGGCAGTTCGCGAACGTGGAGGACCTGCAAGCGCTCGGGGGAGGCAGCCGCCAACCGGTCAAGAATCTCGCCGGTCGCGTCGGTGGACCGATCATCGACTGCAACGATCCGATAATCCGGATAGTCAAGGGCGAGGAGCGAATGTATGGTGGCCTCAACGTGTACGGCCTCGTTCCTAGCCGGAACGACTATGGTGACCCGGGGCAGTTCTTGTCCACAATTCGCCGGAGCACCGTCGAACTGCGAGGTGCTGAGGTCGGCCACGCGTCTCATGCCGAAAAAAGCCTGGACTACACGCCGCAGCCAAAACAAGCCGAGCGCCAAGCCGAGAATCATCCAGAACCACACGCTTCGAACCTACCACAGCGGCAATTTGCCGTTTGCATTCGATGGATCGCAGCCTGAGTAAGGCTGCGATCTGAAAAGTGCGCAGTAAGACCCTATTAGGTCCTCAACTGGGGCGAGTACTTTTTGCCGTATAGCAGGATCGCGGCTGCGATTACCACTGCCCCGATCGCAGCGGCAAAGCCGCTTTGCAGCGAGTGCGTCCGGTCGGAAATCACGCCAATCACGGTGGGAGAAAGCGAATCGCCTAGCACGTGGATCACCATCAGATTTACAGCTATCGCCGAGGCACGAATTCCGGCGCCCACCGAGTCCACCACAGCAGCGTTTAGCGGGCCGTTATTGAACAAGAGAAAAAACTCAGCTACGGCAATGGCGACGAACATCATTGGGCGTCCTACGTAGATGGCACCGCACATTAGGGGCACCGACACCGCCATGGCGACACCGGAAACCAAATAATACGCATCCCCGCGCCGCTGCAGTAATCGGTCAGAAAACCACCCTCCAGCAAGCGTCGCCACTACGCCGTTTACGGCCGTGATCGCGGCAAAAAAAAGGTTAGCGTGGAGCAAGGACAGCCCGCGCACCCGGACCAGGAAGGTTGGCATCCACACCTGCAGGCCACCAAGGGCAAAAGTCATGAAAGCCATTCCCAGGGTTGCAGTCCAATATGCGCGATTGCGCAAAAGGCCGCGCAGAGTCCCTCGCTCCAGGGTTTCTCGAATCGTATCCTGGCTGCCACGCTGCGGTTCGCGCACAAGCACTAGCGCTAATCCCGCAAGTAACCCCGGCGCCGCGACCACGTAGAAGGGCATTCGCCAGCCGAAACCATAGCCCAGATAACCACCGATCAAATAACCCAGCGCCGTTCCGGCGGGAATGCCCATGAAAAAGACAGATAGCATGCGTCCGCGCTTTTCCTCGGGGAACAAATCGGCGATGTAGCCTGGTGCTGTGGCGACAAAACTCGCTTCGCCGATTCCCACAATGATGTGCCGGATCAGCAGAGTGCGGAAATCCCAGGTGACCGCCGTCAAGAGCGTGGCTGCGCTCCAGACCAGAGCGCCGGCAAGCATGATCGGCCGCCGGGGATAGCGGTCGGCTAGGTATCCAAGCACCGGCGCCGCAATCATGTAGCAAATAAAAAACGCCGTGGTCAGGAAGCCAATTTGCGCATCGCTCCGCCCGAATTCGCGCTGTACCAGGGGCTGGACAGCGAACAGGATCGAACGATCGATGTAATTCAGGAAATTTAGGACGGTAAGAATCGCCAGCGTGGCCACGGGATGGACGGAGCGAGGCATTGGTGCTTCAGTGATCTTTGAATTGTGACTGGGAAGTGTCAAACGCCTCGCACAAACCGAATGTTCAATCGCAAATCACAAATCGGCAAATCACAAATCCTTTGGCCTCGGCCACCGCGCCTCTACCATAGTGCCGATTCCGCCACGGGGATGGAACTCACCCCGCACCACCGCCCAGACCGGCTGAGCGGCGCGCACCACATCTTCCAAGACCCGGTTCACGATATTTTCCTGGAAAATTCCGAGATTACGGTAGGCCAGCAAATACTCTTTGATGGACTTCAGTTCCAGGCACTGCCGGTCCGGCATGTAGCGAACGGTAAGCAAACCGAAATCCGGCAGGCCGGTCTTGGGACACACCGAGGTAAATTCAGGAATATCCACCGTGATTTCATAACCGGGAAACTGGTTCGGCCAGGTCTCGATTTCTGGAAGAACTGCACGCAGCCCGGACTTCGCGTGTGCGGACGTATAGCGGGAACTCTTCGGCATTGGACTATTCTAGCAATCCAACCCAATGGATTACTTTGAAGGCTTCTGCTTGAGGTCCAATGTGCCGCGCCCGGAGGCTTTTAGTAATTCGGCGTTCAGCTCTGCTCCCACCAGGATGGCAAACCAACTGTAGTAAAGCCAAACTAGCAGGGCCATCGCCCCGCCGAGGGCGCCATAGGTTTTGTTGTAGTCCGCAAAGTGCCTGAAATAAATGCTCAGGGCATACGAACTCCCAATGAAAAATCCCACACCGATGACCGCGCCAGGAAGGGTGGCCCAGAACTCTTGCTTCACGTTGGGAGCCCAGAAGAGCAGCAACTCGACGCCTATAATCGTAGCTCCAATGGAGAGTAGCCACTTGAGGATTGGCGAGAGGCTTTGGAGCCAGCCGACGTCAATCCCGTAGGTATGCCAAAGCCAGTTTGCGACAATTGGGCCCAGCAGCGTGAGACCAAGAGTTCCCACAAAAAGTGCGCCGATCGCCAACATCAGGCCGAGCGCCACCAGACGGACCTTCCAATAAGGGCGAGTTTCCGTTGCGTCGTAGGCGACATTCAAGGCCTCGGTGAGAGTGGCAAATCCGGACGATGCCGCCCAAAGAGTGCCCAAAATGCCAACTGTCAACAGACCGCCGTGCGGTTGCATGGCGGTAGCGGCGAGCGCAGCAACTACTCCCATGCCTTCCGGAGGAACAACGTGTGCCATGGTCGCCAATAGGGCATCGAACAGATTTGGAATGGGCAAGAACGCAACCAGCGTAGCGGCAAGGATACACAGGGGAAACAAGGACAGCACAAAGAAATAAGCCAGTCCGGCTGCCATTGTCATGGCATGATTGTTCAAAAGGTCATTCCAGGCGTCCGCGAGAACCTGCCGAGCCTTTATTTCTCCGCCGAGGTACCGCATCATCGTCACTCCGCAGACTTCGCCTCGCCCGCGTGACACCGCCGGGGACACGCCTGGTGCCATTGCGGGTTGCATGAAACCGGGCAAACCACAGGATGTTTGGTACCCAGTAGAATCACCTCTCAACCTTAACGGAAACCTGGTCGAAGGTTAAGTGGCAGACATTACTGCGGGCATCCATTACCCTCCAACGCATACCCACGTCGTCCGCAAAGCGCCTGGAAGCATGTGATTACGCTGGTTCAACGCGGCCGAGCCGTATTTCGATGGAGGTGAAAGCAGCTATACTTTTAGATTCCATGGCGCAGAACGCACAAAATGCAAAGCCCCGGCGTTCCTGGCTGGTGGCATTCATCCTGATCTTGGCGGTAATGGTACTGGCCGTATTCGTCTCCATGGGACGCAAAGAGACGCCAGTGCAGGTGGCGCAGAC
>JBEKOS010000252.1:0-6661 GCA_049521535.1 Terriglobales bacterium
AAGAATGCCTCGGTCAAGTCTGCTCCCACGGCGCTGCCGCAGGGGTTGGTGTGCTTGATAATGGCGCAGAAGGGCTCGTCAAAGTCTGCGGCCAGGTCCCAACCCGCCTGCAGGTCCACAATATTGTTGAAGGACAGTTCTTTGCCTTGAAGCTGGCGCCCGTTCGCCACTCCTTCACTCGATCCGTCGGAGTACATCGCCGCACGCTGGTGCGGATTTTCTCCATATCGCAGATCCATTGCCTTGCCAAGAAAAAGCCGAAGATGTTGGGGAAAGGCAGTCCCCAGCCGAGAAAAACCAACCATAGGTCGCTGGTCGTTGGTCGTTAGGCCAGTAGGTACAACTTGTTCGAGCGTGGACGCGATCGCGGCGTCGTATGCAGCCGTGGCTGCGAACGCGGTTTGCGCCAGACGCCACTTCGTCGCCGCGGAAAGTTCGCCGGAACTTCGTTGCATTTCCTCCACGATGGCACGGTAATCCGAGGGCGAGGTGACGACAGCAACATCCTGGAAGTTCTTAGCGGCAGAGCGGATCATCGCCGGCCCGCCTATATCGATGTTCTCGATCAATTCCTCGAAGGTAACGTCCGGCCGGACCGCGGTTTTCTCAAACGCATACAGATTGACGACGACCATGTCCACCGGCACGATTCCATATTCCGCCGCCGCGGCGCGGTGCGGTTCGTGGTCGCGGCGAAACAAGATGCCGCCATGCACCTTCGGATGCAGGGTCTTGACCCGGCCGTCGAGCATCTCGGGAAAGCCGGTGAGGTCACTGACGTCCCGGACTGGGACACCAGCACCACGCAACAGATTCGCCGTTCCGCCCGTGGAGACCAGTTCCACGCCCATGGCCGCAAGCTCGCGGCCAAAGTCCACCAGGCCTGACTTGTCAGTAACGCTCAGGATGGCACGCTTAATGTTCACATTAGGATTTGTAATTGGTAATTGCTAATTTGTAAATTCCAAAGCTCAGCAGTCTGGAACCATACTTGGAGCGACGGAACGACTAGAAATCGTGATGCTCACAAGCGCTCGGCGCTGATTCTCTAAATTACAAATTGCCGATTACAAATCAGGACTTGGCCCGCGCTGTCAGCTTCACTTTCTGGTCTCGAACTTCGACACGGAATTCCACTTCATCACAGGTGAATTCGCGACGAATCTGCTCCGTCTTTGCTTGAATGAATGCCAGAAACCCCTCAAAGCGGCCCTCCGGGGTGATTTCTCCCAGCCTCTGTTTGGACTCTTGAATGGCCTCGTACAAAACGCGGACTTGCTCGATCTGTTTATCTGGGTCGGCACAGCTTATGCTGAATGAGGGCGGACTGGACAGCGTAGCTTCACCCAATTCCCGCAGAGCGCGGGCAGCAGCCCGCTCCTCATCCGTCCTCAGACCCTGTATGGTCATAATTGGATCTTCAGGACGATAGTAGCCTTCTTCCTTGATGCGCAACTTCTGCCGCCATAGCTCGCTGAAAATTGCGTAGCGCTGCGCGATGGAGTTGTACCGGAATCGCTGGCCAAAGCTCAGTTTCTGGGTGTCGCTGAATTTCTTCACCAAGGACTGGACTCGCCACTCCAAGTCAGTTGGAGGGCGTTTCAACCCGCCGCCGAAGAACATGTCGTATTCCACCTTCAGGCGGCGCATGGTATCTTCGAGGATTTCCAATTCTTCGTCGACGGTAAGAGTCAATTTCCACCCCGCCAGTAGCTGGCGCCCGGCTCGAGGCCGACATTCAGGTCAAACGGGAATATAGCACGATCCATCGACTTTGACTTCTGAATTGGCAACCAGACAGTTATCCTTCGCTTCGTTCTGGAAAAGGGTTGACCGGCCCCGATGACGACAGGCTGTTTCACGCCGGTAGTTTATGATACGTTATTAGCTAAGGCATAAATACTGCTGCCTCGTTGATTCTTGCAGGCACGACTATCATGGCACCGCAACCGCCGCCGGGAAAGTAACTTGGAGGATAAGCGTTGATCACGCCAACGCGCATTGTAGTCGCCGACGATCAGATGGCATTGCTTGACTCCCTCGCAGCCTTACTCGAAACCCAATCGGACTTTGCCGTGGTGGGTGAGGCCACGACCACCGCGGAGACCTTGGCAATTGTCCATCGGGAAGACCCAGATGTTCTGCTCCTGAATTTGGGCACGCCGAATGCGCGCGGCTTCGAGATGCTGCGAGCCCTTGACCGTTCCGGCAGCCAGGTTGCCTCGGTGCTGGTGAGCGATTCGATGAGCCAGTTGGATTACGTGCAGGCAGTGAAACTGGGCGCCCGGGGACTGGTTTTGGAGAAGGATGGCGCGTACCAGTTGTTTTCAGTTATTCGCACCGTTGCCGGCGGCGAATTGGCTTTCCCCAATGAAATTGCGAACCATGTGATACATGCGATGGCGAAGGAAGCCAGAGAGAGATCCGGCACCCTGGGAAGGCTATCGCTTCGCGAGCGGCAGATAGTCACCCTGGTAGCCCGCGGCATGAAAAATCGACTGATCGCCGACGAACTCCACATCAGTGAAAACACGGTGAAGCGACACCTGCAAAGCATTTACTCCAAGACCGGCACCCATGAACGGTTGGAGTTGGCGGTGCTGTCCTTGAACCTGGAAAACAAGGCCGCGTGAACAGAATCCAAGTCTAAGATTCCAGAGCCAACAATTCAGCGAGATTTGTGCGGGGCGAGCCGCAATTTGAAATCTCAAATCTGCAATCTGAAATTTCTCATCGGCCTGCTGTAGCGGCCATTTTTTTGACCATGGCCAGCACAAGCTTGCGATCGCTGTCATTCAAGTTCGAGGAATAGCGCCTGATCTGCGTCAAAAAGCGAATTTCATCTTCGCTGAGCTGCGGGAGATTGCGGGTGCCGTCGTGATCGCCACCGTCGGCGAAAAACTGCGCCAGGGGAAAATCCATCGCCCCCGCGATTTTCGCCAGGGTATCAAGCGATGGAATCGTGTGGCCGTTCTCGACCCGCGAAAGATAGCAGCGCAACAGGCCGGTGCGCTTTTCGATGTCGCCCTGCGACATGCCTTTTTGCAAGCGGAGCTTTCGGATCATCTCGCCGATGTTCATCAGAAGCCGTACCGTCCCTTCAATTTCCGAGGGTGTATGGATAGTAACCAGATATTAAACTTATGGCAAGCGAAATTTTTACCGAAGGAAGAAAGGAGACAGAGTGACCAGTGTCGTCTGACTCCCGACTTCTGAACTCTGACTTCCAACTCCCTACTCCTGTCTTCTGACTCCTGACTTTTTTCCCCGCTACTTCTTCAAATTCGCGTCGAGAAACGCAACCGTCTTGTTCCACGCGTCGGCTGCGTCCTGCGGGCGATACCCATCCTTGTTGTTCGGATTTTCGAAGCCATGTCCGGCGTCGGGATAAATCACGATCTCCACCTTCTTGCCGGCAGCCTTCATCTGTTCCTGGAATCTCCGCACGTCCGCCTCGGGGATCCCTTTATCTTGCGCACCGAAAATCCCCAGGAAGGCCGCGTTCATTCCCTGCACTGTCGAAACGTCGCTGGCAAGGTGCCCATAATTAATCACCGCCGCCTTCAAGCGTGATTGCGACACCGCCAGGTCAAACGCGTAACCGCCGCCCATGCACCAGCCAATGTCACCAATGCGCCGGCCGTCTACGTTTTTCTGCGCCACGAGATAGTCGAAAGCGGCGAGCAAATCACGGGCAGCGCGGTCCTCGGGTACACCTCGCATCAATTCGTGGGCCTCCTCCGGATTGGTGGCCACCTTGCCGCGATACAGATCGATGGCCAGCGTCACATAGCCCTGATCGGCCAGTCGCGCAGCCTGCCCTTTCGCCCAGTCGTTCATGCCCCACCACTCGTGGATCAACACCAGCGCAGGAAACGGTCCCCCGCCGGGCGGCACGAACAAGACTCCACTTACCGTCTCATCGCCGCTTTTGTAGTTCACGCTCTTGCCGTCTGCGCCGAAGGCGTTTACGGCCAGTCCGAGCGCGATTAGGGCAATCACAGGAATTCGCATGGTCCCTCCTAGATCAAAAAGCATTCGATGTGTTACTTCAGATCAACGCTGCGGTCTCATTACCGTAAAATACAGCGTGCCCCCACGCGAGGAGTGACCGATGCCGGAATTGACCGACAACCCGTTTCCACGGACCGAGGTTGCCCACCGGACGTATGCAACCGGAAGAGCCGACGAACAGCCTGTGTTCGATGGGCAAAATCAAGAATCGCCCGTGACCAAGATCTTTATGGGGCCAGGCGGATTGCGGGCAGGCTGGCGATTTCTGATCTTCGTAGGCCTGTATTTTGTCGTCGGCATTGCGTTGGCATGGCTCCTGTTGCCAAGACAGGTGGTTCCTTTGTGGTCGAGCACGGCGAGACTCGAAGCAGTTTTGTTTCTTTCCGCGATAGTTGCCAGCGGAGTGATGGGCCATTTCGAGAAACTGTCCTTTGCCGACTTCGGACTGCCGGCGCGTGGTGCCTTTGGTGCAAAGTTCTGGGAAGGCACCGCGTGGGGCTTTGGCGGAATCAGCATTTTGTTGTTGGCCCTCCATGCCATGGGAAGTTTCGACTACGGTCCTACGGCGCTCACGGGCCGTGCCATTGCCAAGTACGCCTTGCTTTGGGGTGGCGTCTTTCTGCTCGTCGGATTCGCCGAGGAATACACCTTCCGCGGCTATCCGCAGTTCACACTCAGTACGGGCATTGGTTTTTGGCCTTCGACTCTGCTCCTCTCCGCCTTATTTGGAATTGTGCATCTTGGCAATTCCGGTGAGAGCGCCATGGGCGCGCTCCTGGCAGGGTTTATCGGCGTATTTTTCTGCCTGACGCTACGCAAGACGGGCGCTCTATGGTTCGCGATCGGAGCGCACACGGGTTGGGACTGGGGGGAAACTTTCTTTTACGGCGTGCCGGACAGCGGCCAAGTTGCACACGGACACCTATTCAACTCCACCTTCCACGGTTCCAAGTGGATCACCGGGGGAACGGTAGGCCCGGAAGGCAGCGTACTGGCGCTGGTGGTGGTGGCGTTGATGATTGTGCTGTATCACTTCCGATTCGGAAGGGTGAACTTATCACCGAGAAGGTAAACTCGAATTCGGTTGGATGCAATTCGATTCGGAATGTGCAGAAAAGAAGATTGGCTCAATTCACTATTCGTTCCTCTGGTTCTCTCCAGATCGGCCTCCAGTTTTTGTGAAATTCCTAAAGCTCTTTGCTAGTGTCTAATAAGTCATGCGTAATTGGTCAATTTCCGTTGGCAGGATCTTCGGGGTCGAGGTGCGGGTGCACCTGACGTTTCTGTTGCTGCTGGTGTTTGTCTGGATCAGCGAGGCGGCCACGACGCGTGGAACCACTCCGGAACGCGCCGTGGCATTGGTCGCAATTATCTTTGGCTCGGTTGTCCTCCATGAATTTGGCCATGCCCTGGTGGCAACCAGAAGCGGCCTGCCGGCGCGCTCGATCATCCTGCTGCCCATCGGTGGCGTCACGCTGACCGAAGAAACCGCACGCAATGAGCCGCACTCGTCCCGCGAGATCCGCATTGCTCTGGCCGGACCAATGGTCAATCTTTTGATCGCCGTGTTGACTGCAATGATGGTCTTGGCTTTCGCGCCCCAAAATCTGCTGCTTCCACCGCTGATCAACTCCGGGCATTTGCTCCGCACGCTGGTGTGGGCCAACCTATTTCTGGGAGTGTTTAACCTGTTGCCAGCCTATCCGCTGGACGGCGGCAGGGTCCTCCGCGCGATCTTTCTGCGACGCTACGATCCCGTACGTGCGACGCGCAGTGCAGTCAGCTTTGGTCAGTTCTTTTCGACCGCGTTTTTGCTGGCGGGAATGGCCGGTGCCATTTACGGCCGGGAATGGAGCTACTGGCTGATGATGGTGGGGTTTTTCTTGTTCGTGGGCGGCCAACTCGAAGATCGTTCCGCGGTCTTCCATGCCGTGCTCGAAAGTGTCCGCATGGAAGACATCATGTTGACTGAATTCGCGACTCTCTCGCCGGCGGACACGCTGGAAGATGCCGTCAACCGTGCGATTCACTCTCTGCAGGATGATTTTCCCGTGATTCGTGACAGTGACCTGGTAGGGGTGATCTCGCGGCAGCACATCCTCGAAACCCTCCGCGCCAACGGCAACGGTTACATCCAATCGGTAATGAACCAGGCTTTCGACGTCGCCGGAAGAAACGACTCACTTGCCTCTGCTTTTGCCAGGATTAACAGCCGCGCCGCCAACTTGATTCCCATAGTCGAGGGCGAGCGACTAGTCGGTATTGTCACCTTGCAGAACCTGATGCATTCCATGGCATTGCTTGCAGAAACGCGAAAATTGCCACGACCGGAAACGGACGCGTGATTGCGAGCCATAAGGCAGTGACGCATTCCACATTCGCCGCGCAAGAATCAGGCAGTGAATGTGGGGCACCGGGCTATGCTTCGTCGGAGTGAATTCACTTCTCACTGTCGGGCAGATTTATGGCCCTGGCTTCTTCGACCGCGGAAATCTGCCGCAGTTCCTGAATTACGATTTCGGGAACCGGTTCATCCACACGCACTACCCCAAGAGCCTGGCGAGGTGCTCCGCCTTGCTCCGCACGTCCCAGTGAGAAATTCGCTATGTTGACGCCATGCTTCGCTAGCGTGGCACCCACCTGGCCT
>JBEKOS010000253.1:0-6645 GCA_049521535.1 Terriglobales bacterium
ATCAGCTATCCGCTGATGATTTTGCTCTCGGTACTGCTGCTGCCGGCCATGGTGATCCGGTTCTACCAGGGATGGTTCCAGATGCTGCTGATCGACGTGCCGCTGTTTCTGGCTTCCACGTTTTCAATCTCCAGCTTCTATCTGGTCTCGCAGAAGGAGCTGTTTCCCGGGAAGTGGTACCGCACGTTCCTGTACCTGCCGTTCCTGATGGCTCTGGGTATCGGCCTTACCATCACGAATTCAGTCGTGGTGCTGGAAGCGCTCTTTGGGAAACAGACGGCATTCGCCCGCACCCCCAAGTACAACGTGGCTTCGAGCACCGACAAGCCGGTGGCCAGCAAGTATCGCAAGCGCCTGGGAATTGTCCCATGGATTGAGCTGATCATCGGCACGTATTTCCTCTTTACCGTGATCTATGCGGTGCAGAACGAGAATTTCATCACCGTTCCATTCCTCGCGCTGTTTGTGCTGGGCTACTGGTATACAGGCCTGATGTCGCTGCTGCAGGGCCGCTTCGAGCGAATGGCATGGCATGGCGAGCCGCAAAACGCCAAACCGTATCCGGCAGTGGGGTTTTAGGAGCATTTGGGAATTGGGATTTCGGATTTAGGATCTCGTACCGGTGAATTTGCGTTCCTGGATTCCCAAATCCCAAATCGTCACTCCCCAATCGGGTTATTGCGCGGTTAAGCCTACTATGCTTCCTCCCATCGAAGATCGTGACCGCCTCTTGACTGAGCTAGACCGGGGCGAATCCCTGCCCGCACACTGGTACACCGAGCCGGCAATCACTGCCCTTGAAATCGAGAAGATCTTCCGCAAGACCTGGAGTTACATCGGGTGCACACCGGCCCTTGCACGCACTGGAGATTTCGTCACCGGCAACGTCGGCGAGGTGCCAGTCGTGGTGGTCCGAAATGAGAAGGGCCTGGCCGCTTTCGTTAATGTCTGCCGGCATCGCAAGCATGAGGTGATGAGCGGATGCGGCAATGCCCGGACCATGCAATGCCCGTACCATGCCTGGACGTACGACCTGAACGGTTGCCTGCGCGAAGCCCCGCGTTCGTCGGCAGAACGCGACTTCAAGGCCGGAGATTACCCGCTGTTGCCGGTGCGAGTGGAGACCCTGGGGACGTTCGTGTTTGTCAATCTGGAGAAGAACGCGGCGTCTCTGGCATCTTACTTCCGGCCGGTTTTGGACCTCATCGCAACCAGCGGGATCGATCTCGAGACGCTCGAGCTGCACCAGCGGGACGAATGGACGGCGCCGGCAAACTGGAAGACGATGCTGGAGAACTACCTGGAGTGCTATCACTGCGCGGTGGCCCATCCCGGTTTCAGCGCCACCATTGACGTAACCCCTTCGCAATACAAACTCGCCGAACACGGCTGGTGCAGCAGTCAACTTGCCCCGCCACGGGCAGCCGCTCTCGAAGGGACATCACGGATCAAGACTTATGACGCCCGTGGCAGCGTAGCTCAGGCCCAATACCATTTCCTGTGGCCGAATCTTACCATCAATATCAATCCCGGCTTTCCCAATCTATCGCTTGATGTCTGGGCTCCGGACGGCCCGCGACTGACCAAGGGATTCACAGACCGCTTCTTCGGGCCGGGCGTGCCGCAGCAGTTTGCCGAAGAATTAATTGCCTTCAGCAGACAGGTGGGAGAGGAAGATACGGCTCTCGTGAGCTCAGTGCAGCGCGGATTGAGTGGCGGTCTCCCGGAGCGCTGTCGTTTGCTCCCCGGCAGTGAGCACCTTTGCATTCATTTTCAGAAGTTGGTGGTGCATGCGCTCGCGCAGCAATAACCACGGATTGAGACGGGTTCAAGCGGATCCGCAGACGTTGCGAGCAGCTTCAATCGGCTAGTGGCTGGCGGCTGCGACCAGCTCGGCCAGATCTCTTTGCCGGGCCTCGCTCATGCCAGTGAACATGATTCCCATGCCCACGCCGGGTTGCGAATATCGCACTTCACCCTGCAAGCGGGCCTGGATTCCGTGCGATCCGATCAGAAGTTCCAGGGGTGTTTTGGGTTTGAACGGCGACATGGTCTCAATGTAACATCCGCCCTGGCCGATTACGCTCAACTGGCCCCAGACCTTGGTCGGCAGACCCTGCGCCTGCGCGGCGACGCCGCCATAACAGCGGTAACGCGGAAATCTTCGCTGAATTCGTGGCATAGATTGCATATGTGCTCCCGCTGATGGCTTGCCTGAAGGCGGCGCCAGCCTCTCGTTGAGGCTGGCCACACTCTGCTCCCCGGATGGCGTCGTGGCGAAAGGGCGGCTCTCAGGCGGAAGAACAGGAATCGCGGATTGCTTCAAATCCGGCAAAGTCATACGCCAAATATAGCTGTCATCAAGGCAGCAGATCCCGGCACACCCAGCCAGCATATCCGCCCAGACCACACGAAAATCGGCTTTTCGGCCGCGATACTCGATCTGGATAACGTCCCCGGCGCCGCGCAGGCAGCGGATGCCGCTCAGCAAGCCACCGCGCCGGCTGATGTTGAGCACCCGGGCGGACTGCTTAAACTGATATCCGTTGAGGTCCCGGCCCGACACTTTCACTGCCAGATCGCTTTCGAGTCTTGGTTCGTGCACTAACGGCATGGCACTCATGGACTAACCTCTCGGCTGCACCATAAGCATCTACCAGCGTAAGGCGAAAGTGTAGATTACGGAGGTACACGGCCCTTGGCTCACCGGCCGTTCCCTCACCAATTCAGCCGCTTTCTGAGCTCCGTGATATGGGCCGCGTGGTGGCGGCCGTGCCAGGCGTAGAGCGCCAGGCTCTTCTCCAGCGAGACCGCGCCCAGTTCGGGATGCTGGAACTGGCGCTTCCAGTCGCCGGAACCCAACGTACGCAACAACCGCACCCAGCGGTCGTGCAGCGAATCGAGCAGAGACAGTGAAGTTTCCAACGGTGTGGTGGCGACATCCAGGGTGTTCGCCCAGCGATCTTCGAGATAAGGCTTGATCGTGGGCTCGGTTTCAGTAATCGCCAGTTTGAATCGGATGTAGGCGTTCATGTGGCTGTCAGGCACATGGTGCACTACTTGACGAACCGTCCACCCGCCGTCGCGGTAGGGAGTTTCAAGCTGTTGCGGCGACAGTCCCTGAACGGCGGCGCGCAAGGCTGCAGGGGCACATGCAATCTCTTCGATGCACCTCGTGCGCTGCGATTCATCGAGCGGGCCAGCGAAGTTGAACCTGCCGATGGGATAACGTGGATCGATTGGAGCCGCCATAGATGTTATTGTATTCCTGACTCGGCGTTGCAATCAGCAACCAGATTTGCCGAACCGCACTCCGGGAAATACGGGGTTGGAATCTCCGCAGACTGCTTCATGCTAAAAGAACTCCTCAATCGCTGGCCTGTCATCAAGCAACTTCGCAATGGTGATGTCCACGGCACCGGCGAAAATGCGATGAGCGAGCGCACCCTCGCCCTGGCGCCCAAGTTTGAGGGCTGCGAGGTGGCGCGTTCAATCTGTCCGTATTGCGGCGTCGGCTGCGGGCAACTGATATACCACAAGAACAACGCGCTGGTCGCCATCGAGGGCGATCCGGAATCGCCGGTGTCGCGCGGGCATCTTTGCCCCAAAGGCGCGGACACCCTGGAACTGCATACCCATCCCGCCCGCCTTAAGACGTGCCGCTACCGCGCGCCGTACTCGCAGGAGTGGCAGGAGATCGGGCTGGAAGAGTGCATGGACATGATCGCCGACCGCATGTGGCAGACGCGCGAACGCACCTTCCAGGAACGCGATGCCAACGGCGACGTGGTCATGCACACGCTGGGCATGGCGCATCTAGGCGGCGCCACCCTGGACAACGAAGAAAACTACCTGATCAAGAAACTGTTCGCCGCCGGCCTGGGAATGAGCTGCATCAGCAATCAGGCCCGTATATGACACAGTTCCACCGTGCCCGGTCTGGGCACATCGTTCGGGCGAGGCGGCGCGACCACGACGCTGCAGGACTTGCGGAACGCCGACGCCATCCTGATTATGGGCTCGAACATGGCCGAGAACCACCCGGTGGGCTTCCAGTGGGTGGTGGAGGCGCGAGAGAAAAACGCCGCGAAGATCATTCACGTTGACCCGCGATTTACCCGTACTTCGGCCATGGCGGACATTTGGGTCCCACTGCGTGCCGGTACGGACATTCTGTTTCTCGGCGCGCTGGTCAAGTATGTAATCGACCATGATCTGTGGTTTCACGATTACGTGGTGCATTACACCAATGCCCCCAGAATCATCAACGAAGACTTCGAAGACACCGAGGATCTGGACGGATTTTTCTCCGGTTGGGACAGGTTAGAAAAAAAATACAATCCGGAGTCATGGGGCTACGAGACTTCGCCGCAGGTTGACGCGGATAAATGCGGATCAGAAAAACCAGGTCCTTATCTCCGGGAAGACGCGACCCTCCAGCATCCACGATGTGTTTTCCAGTTGCTCAAAAAGCATTTTTCCCGCTATACGCCGGAGCTGGTGGAAGAGCACTGCGGCGTTCCCCAAGAGCAGTTTCTGAAAGTGGCGGAGACATTTGCCAGGGCCTCAGGGCCGGACAAGACCGCAGCGATCTGCTACGCCGTGGGCTGGACGCAACACTCCAAGGGCGCGCAGGTTATCCGCGCGGCCGCCATCCTGCAGTTGCTTTTGGGAAACATCGGCCGCCCCGGCGGCGGCATTCTGGCGTTGCGCGGCCACACATCCATCCAGGGCTCGACCGATATTCCTACTCTCTATGATCTCCTGCCTGGCTATTTGCCGATGCCCGTTTATGAGAAGGGTGCGAACGACTTCCCTGCCTACATCAACAAACACCGCACCCGCACGGGAACGTGGGCCAACTTTGAAAAATACGCCGTCAGCCTGCTGAAGGCCTATTATGGTCGGGCCGCGACGCGAGAGAACGAATGGGGTTTTGACTGGCTGCCGCGCGTAACCGGAGATCACTCGGAGTTCGGATACACGCTGGACATGGCCGACGGCAAAATGGAGGGCTTCCTGGTGATCGGCCAAAACCAGGTCATTGGCGCCGCCAACGGTGGATTGCAGCGCAAGGCCCTGTCGAAGCTGAAGTGGCTGGTGGTACGCGACCTGGTCAATACGGAAGTCTCCAGTTTCTGGAAGGACTCGCCCGAGGTCGAAAGCGGAGAATGGAATTCCGGCAAAATCGGCACCGAGGTTTTTCTGATGCCGGCGGCGGGACAAGCCGAGAAAGACGGCACCTTCACCAACACGCAACGAATGCTGCAATACCACGAGATGGCGGTGGATCCTCCCGGGGACGCGCGGAGTGAAGCCTGGTTTATCCATCATCTTGGGCAGCGGTTCAAGGCCAGGGCAGCCGCCAGCACCCGGTCGCGTGATACCGGTCTTCGCGCGCTCACCTGGGACTACACGACGCAAGGCACACGCGCCGAACCCAAAATCGAAGAGGTTGTTACGGAAATCAATGGCTATGCTGTCACGGATGGCAAATTGGTCGAGGGGGCTCACCAGTTACAAAGCGATGGTTCTACCGCCTGCGGTTGCTGGATCTACAGCGGCGTGATGCCACGGCCAGGCGAGAACCGGGCCAACCAGCGTCAGCCAAAGGGACCCTACGCTCACGGCTGGGGATTCGCGTGGCCCCGCGACACTCGCATTCTCTATAACCGTGCCTCCGCACGGCCCGACGGAAAGCCGTGGAGCGAACGCAAGAAGCTGGTTTGGTGGGATGAACAGATGCAGGAGTGGACAGGGCTGGATACTCCCGACTTTCCCAAACAGAAATCGCCGGGTGATCCGGGCGACCTCGAGACTGGCCAAGGGCCGGAGGCCCTGCCCGGCGACAAGCCGTTTGTGATGCATGCGGACGGCACCGCCTGGATCTGGGTGGCAAGCGGACTTAAGGATGGTCCACTGCCCACGCATTTTGAGCCGCTGGAATCGCTTTTTCACAACCCACTCTATCCTGGCGTGGACACCAATCCACCGGCGTTGAAGAAAGAACGCCCGGACAATCCATACGCAGTCACTGACGATGCGCGCTTCCCTCACGTGCTAACCACGTATCGGCTCACCGAACACCACACCGCCGGCGGCATGTCGCGCACACTCAGCCATCTGGCCGAACTGCAGCCGGAGCTGTTTTGCGAGGTCTCCCCTGAACTGGCGGGCGAGACAGGATTGCAGCACGGCGACTTTGCGACCATTACCACCATGCGCGGCACGCTCGCAGCGCGCGTCCTGGTGACACCTCGGATGCGCCCCCTTTGGGTCGCCGGGCGGCGAATCCACCAGGTGGGATTGCCGTATCATTTTGGCTATAAGGGCCTGGTAACTGGCGATGCCGTGAATGACCTGCTCGCCATTTCGGAAGAGCCTAATGTCAGGATCATGGAAACCAAGGCTTTGGTCTGTAACATAGAGCCGGGACGAAAACTTTCGCCGCAGATCAACGCGGGTGAGCGCAGATCAGAATCTAAGAGAAGATAGCCTACCTTAAAATGCATGAGATCAGCGCTAATCCGTCAAAATCCACGGTTGGTTCTTCTCGCACGACTGCGTTCCTTACCGACTCGACCCTGTGCATCGGTTGCAAGGCTTGCGAGGTCGCGTGCAAGGAGTGGAACGGCCTCAAGGCTG
>JBEKOS010000253.1:6661-8504 GCA_049521535.1 Terriglobales bacterium
GCATGTCAAATTCGTAGAGCACGCGCCGGAACCGGGTTTCGGCGGCAATGCCGGCGAGTTGCAATCGTGGGGATTTTCGTCAGATGTCTGCAAGCACTGCGAGGTGGCCGGTTGCCTGGAAGCGTGCCCCACGGGCGCAATTGTCCGCACTGAGTTCGGCGGAGTCTTTCTACAGCCCGACATCTGCAATGGCTGCTCCTACTGCGTGGTAGCTTGTCCGTTTGGTGTGGTGCAAAAAAACGAAGAGGAAGGACGGGCTTTCAAGTGTACCTTCTGCTACGACCGCCAGAAGATGGGGCTGACTCCGGCGTGTGCCAAGGTTTGCCCTACGGAGTCGATCAAATTCGGCGAGATTGAAGAACTGCGGCAGACAGCGAAGGATCGAATAAGAGAATTGCATGACCGCGGCGTCCAGGACGCGCAAATCTATGATCCGCAAGAAACCAGTGTCAAGGGACTGCACGCATTCTTCATAATTCGTGGCGATCCCCGGCAATACAATCTTCCCCCGAACCCGGAAGTCCCTACCAAACAGGTGCGGCGGGGATACAGGAGCATGATCGCAGGCGGAGCAATGCTGCTGGGAGCGGCATTCTTGGCATTTTTCATTTCAGATTGAAGACGCCGGGACATTCGTCATCCTCAGCAAGAAGGGTCCCCGCTCCGCGCAGCTATTGCACGTGGCTGGGTGCGCAGGAAGGATTCATGCATTTTGCGTGCGGTAGAACAATACATAGATCCTTCGGCCGCAAAGGACGCGTCCTCAGGATGACAGCATGGACTTTGGGCAATTGAAGGACGGTCTTCGCTAAGCGTACAAGGAATTCCATTTGAATTCTGAAATCACAGACCTGAAATCTCGCATCGACCGCTTGCTGGAGATCCGACGTCAGGCGGAGACCCGCGGGCGGGTGGAAGCTGGCGGCGTTCATCCGCCGGGAGCGCCGTTTCCGCAAGCGTCACCCCAGACCGGCTACTACGGCATTCATCTGCTTAAAGAACCGCAGTGGAAGCCGACGGTTCCGCTGTACTTTTTTGTCGGCGGTGCGGCGGGGTCATGTGCCGTAATCGGCGCCGTATGTGATTGGCTGGGTCGAGACCCCGACTTGGCGCAGGATGCCCGCTGGGTGGCGGCCGGCGGAGCCCTGGCCTCGACCGGATTGCTGATTGACGACCTGGGCATGCCTTCGCGTTTCTTGAACATGCTGCGCGTGATCAAAGTGCAGAGCCCGATGTCCATGGGAGCGTGGACCCTGGCTGCGTTTGGCGCGTTCTCGACGGCGGCGGCGTTCGCCAAGGCGGCTGAGCGGCGGTTCGGGCGGTCATTCCCGGTCAGTATCATCGGCGGCTTCAGCCAGTTCTTTTCCGCCCTGTTCGGGATTCCGCTGCACAATTACACGGGCGTGCTGATCGGCGCAACGGCCATTCCCGCGTGGAACCGCAACATCACCAACCTGCCGATCCATTTCGGCATGTCGGGCCTGCAGGCGGGCGTTTCCATTCTGGAACTGATGGGCCACAGTCAAAGCCGTGCGCTGAACATTCTAGGAATCAGCGCCGGGCTTTGGGAGACGTGGGAAGGATTTCAACTCGAGGGCCGCGACCATGCGGCACTGAAACCGCTGAAACACGGCGCCAGTGGCTGGATCACCCGAACGGGCGGCGTCTTTTCCGGCCCGGTGCCGCTAGCACTGCGCCTGGCAGGTGGCAACTCCTCACGAATTCGCAAGTGGGCAGCAATCTCGGGCATTCTTGGATCGCTGCTTACCCGCTATGGTTGGGTGGAGGCGGGCAAGGCCTCCGCGCGGGACTGGCGATTGCCGCTGGAAATCAGCAAGTAGCA
>JBEKOS010000254.1:0-6634 GCA_049521535.1 Terriglobales bacterium
GTTTCGTGGGGCGTGGAAGAAACGTACATTTCTCTTGTCATGCATTCTCCGGAGCCTCCCTGCACGGGTAGGCGTTTCCGGACAGCATATTGTTCGGGAGATACGGCCAAGAGAAGAGCACCAGTTACAAAAAGCTGGCATACAGTTTATGACACGCCGAATGGTTCGACATCCGCGAACCTTCGGCGCCGCAAATGAGAAACTGTCATTGCCGACTTCTGCTTATTGCTGAAAAAGGTGTGACCGCTCTCTCGGCCGGGAATACGCAATCCGGTGCGCTCTAACTTCCAGCCCAGTTTCCAGCAGGACGCTCATCGCCCGCCGGATTTTCAGCCAAGGGGGCCGTTACCCACCTCGCAGCAAACTCTACTCAATCCTGGTCCGGTCACTCACAAATTGTGCTGGCCGGCAGCTTTAATTTTTTCCGCGTCCCGGCCCACCGGAATCGCGGCTACAGTACGCCCTCTTTCTGCGGGGGCCTTCAGCTTCTTGCAGCGGGTGGTTACGCCTTCAGTTTACAAATCGACGCATACGGATGTTCATGATGATTCCGAGCGCCAGAAATGTGAAAAGAACCGACGAGCCGCCATAACTCATCAGCGGCAACGGAATCCCCGTGACCGGCATAAAGCCGACCACCATGCCAACATTGATCAGGATGTGAAACGCCAGAACTGCCACTACACCCATGATCACGAACGTTCCTGCTCTATCAGGCGCCGTTTGCGCATTATGCACCAAACGCATCAGCACCATAAAGTATAACAGCAGCGCTGCTAACGCGCCCACCAGACCGTGTTCCTCAGACCAAGCGGCAAAGATGAAGTCTGTGTGGGGCACCGGAAGGAATAAACCCTGCGTTTGCGTGCCTTTAGCGATGCCTTTGCCGGTCACACCACCGGAACCGACGGCAATGAGGGATTGAATGACTTGGTACCCCCGTTTTTGCGGGTCAGCCGAAGGGTCCATAAAACTGGTCAAACGATCTTTTTGGTAGGGCTTCAAACCCCACCTCCAGGCCGGAACCGCAAGCATCGCGCCAAGCAATATCAAAACCGCGGCGTGTTTCAATTTCAGGCCGCCCAGAAACAGACCCATGACAGCAATCGGAAGGTAAGTAAGAGCGGTGCCCAAATCAGGCTGGGCTAAGACCAGTATCATTGGCAGTCCGACCAGCAACCCCGCTTTGAGGATATCGGAAGGTTGGCCCTCCTGATCGATAGGCCGCGGCTCGCTAAAGTATTTTGCCATAGCGAGAATCAAGATCAGCTTTACCCATTCCGACGGCTGAAAGTGTTGCCCTCCCGGTAATTGAATCCATCGGCGCGCACCCAGATACTTCTTGCCAAACAACAGCACCGACACGAGCGATGCAATTGCAGCAACATACATCCAGGGTACTTTTTCCACCAGGCTTTGATAACTCACCAGGCTGATCAAGAACATCACCCCCAAACCTCCCGCGATCCAGTAAATCTGCTTCAGGTGTACGCCTACGAATTTGGTGTGAATGGTAGCGCTGTAGATCTCCATCACTCCGATAGAGCAAATAATGAGCACCAGCGCCAGCAGTACCCAGTCGAAATCGCGCAGTGAGACAAAACGTCGCATTAGAGTGCCAGTCGTCAGTTTGCAGCTCTCAGCCGGCTATGGGCTGCTTTCGGCGCGTTCCCTTAACTCGGAGCCCGTCGGGTCCTGGCTGTACCGGCTGCTGGCCACCGGCGACTGGCGACTAGCGACGGAGGTTGGCGGACTAAACCGATCAATCACGTCCCGTGGCAGTTCGATTTTTGTCAGATCGGTTCGAAGCACCTCATCAGTGCTGCGGCCCCGCGCCAGCAGCCAATCGCGTTTGCGCTGTTTCTCCACGTAAGCCTGAATTACTTGCGAAGCCACACGGGCCGCCAGCTTGCCATGTTCCCCTTCCTCAAAAAGCACTGCCACCACAATCTCCGGATTGCGCCGCGGAGTCACTCCTACGAACCAGCCGTTGTCCTTAAAGATTCCCTTATCGTTCACGCGTGCTTTGCCTTCGTTACTGATGGTTTGGGCGCTACCGGTTTTACCCGCAAAGTCGATTCCCACGAGATGAGCACTGCCGGCGGTGCCACCCGGTCCAACCACCTCAGCCATGGCGTTGGTTATGATCTCCCAATTGGCCGGATCGAGCGGTATTCGGGTCTCCAGTGGCGCGTCTTCGTTCTTTTGCCTCAAGTTTTCCGGCAATTGATCCTGAAACGCCACATGCGGCCGGTACAGCACGCCCCCCGAAGCAATGCCTCCGATGGCCCTCGCCAGTTGCATGGGATTCGTTGCTACGGCGCCCTGACCGATCCCCACTGAAATCGTTTCACCGGCGTACCATTTTTGCTGAAAGTTCTTGATTTTCCATTCCTCCGATGGCATGACCCCGGAAACCTCCTGCGGCAGGTCGACATGAGTGCGTTGCCCGAGCCCTAGCAGCGTAGCCCACTTGGCAATCCGCCCAATTCCCAGCCGCTCCGCCAGGGTGTAAAAGAAAACATCGCAAGACTGATAGATGCCGCGCGAAATATCGACGCCGCCATGGGCGCCGTGCTGCGCCGAAATCCAGCACTTAAAGAAACGCCCGTAGAAGACGCCCCCGCCGCCACAGTTGACGTGCAGGGTTTCTGCGATGCCTTCCTGCAGCCCCGCGGTAGCCATGATGATCTTGAAAACTGAACCCGGCGCGAGTTGCGCCTGAATCGCCTTGTTCAGCAAAGGGTGGGCTTCATCGTTGATGAGGTCATTCCACTCTTTACGCGTGATATGCACTGAGAAGGCGTTGGGATCGAATGTGGGCCGGCTCACCATCGCCAGCACTTCCCCATTTCGCGGATCGAGCGCGACGATGGCGCCGTTCTTGCCCTCGAGCGCCTGTTCAGCGGCGATCTGCAGATCAAGATCAACCGTCAACTTCAGCGGCCGGCCGGGAGTGGCGCCCGTCTCATCCAAATGCCCTACCTCCTTGCCGCGGCTGTTCACAATTGCACGGCGGTAGCCGTTTTTGCCCATCAACAAATCGTTATACTGGGCCTCCACGCCGGACCGCCCTACCACATCGCCGGGATTGTAAAACTCCCATTGCGGATTATTGAGCATTTCCTCGCTCACTTCTCCTACATAACCAATCAGGTGCGCCATGAATCCATTCTTCGGGTAGAGCCGGCGATGCGAGACGATGGTGTCGAGTTCCGGCAACTCGACATGATGCGATTCGATGAATGCCAATTCATCAGGAGTGATGTCGTCCTTTAGGATGATGGGTTGGTATTGCGGTGCCTTGCTAAATCTCGTAATCCGCTCTCGTACCTCGCCGGACTCAAGGTGCATACCTGCAGCAATGGATTCGGCATCCGCTAACAAATCCCGCTGCTGGTCGCGCAACAGCAGAGCGGAAAAGGACGGGTAGTTATCGACAATGATTCGGCCCTCGCGGTCCAGAATTCGGCCACGGGGCGCCAGAATCGGAATATTTCGTACCCGGTTTTGCTCCGCCAGTTTTTCGTAGTAATCGCTGCCACCCACCTGCAGTCGCCACAAGCCGTATCCCAGGAGCAGGAAAACTCCAAGGATCACATACTGAACGGCAGTAAGTTTGAATTGGGGGACCTTGTCATCGCGGCCAAACAGCATAAAAGCGCTTCTAGCGCAATCTGCGGGTTAACTTCTGTTCCAGCCCATCGCGCTCTGCATTAAGTTTAGCAGGTGGAGTCATTGACATCGAGGGTCGCGATCTGATGTTCACCCGCATGACAGCGATGGCGGCGCATCTTAATCTAGTAATTTCTGCACCGCATGCCTCAGTTCCACCATCTTGAACAGCGCATTTTCCACAGAGGTCGCTGATAATATTGGTGTTTTGGATTCGCTGAGTTTGCCAATGTCTCGAAGCTTCCAGCTCGAAGCCTCCCTGCCTGTTTCAAAGGCAGCGGCAAAATTGCGATTGCTGAGAAGTCTGCGTTGTTCCACAGAATATGAGAAGCGGGCATGGGAATCGGGCGCACGCCTCGTGGCCGGCGTGGATGAAGTTGGCCGCGGTTCCCTCTTTGGACCCGTAGTAGCAGCAGCAGTTATTCTCGATCCCGCGTACCGAATTCGCGGATTACGCGATTCTAAGCTGCTGCCTGCCCCACGCCGCAACGAACTGTCCCGCCGCATTCTGCAACATTGTCTGGGCTGGGCCGTAGCCTCCGTGGACGCAGCACAGATTGATGAGGTGAATATCTATCAGGCGTCGCGGCGGGCCATGGCGCAAGCCGTTTCGAAGCTGGTTCCAGCTCCTGACCACTTATTGATCGACGCTATGCGCATCGACTCTAACTGCGAGCAGACTCCGATCGTCCACGGAGACGCGCTCTCCGCTTCCATCGCAGCAGCGTCGATCGTTGCCAAAGTCGAACGCGACCGCATGCTTTGCGCATGGGACTCGGTTTTTCCCGAGTATCACCTCGCCAGCAACAAGGGCTATTCCACGCCCAGCCATATTGCAGCCTTGCGACAACATGGGCCCTCGCCTCTGCACCGCCAGTCATTCGCACCTGTTTGGATGGCACGTTCGCCGCAGGCGGCGCTGGCGTTTTTCGAGTAATCGTCGGTCTCAAGTCATCCGTCGTCAGTAAAACCGCTCATTCCGACGACTAGCGCCATTTAGAATAGTTGGCGCAATAAACTTCTCGTCGAATGGAGTCGGAGTAACTCATGGCAAACTTGAGACTGTTGTGCATCACTGCGCATCCGGATGATGAATCCGGCGGTTTCGGCGGTTCACTGGCTCTCTATCAGAACCGAGGTGTCGAGACATTTGTCATTTGCCTGACGCCCGGCCAGGCTGCCACTCATCGCGGCGGCTACGAAACTGATGCCGAGCTTGCCGTTGCGCGGCGAGCCGAATTCGAATCTGCGTGCAAACTTCTCAAGGTCACCCGCGGTGCCGTGCTCGATTATCCTGACGCGCATCTGGACAATGTCAGTCTTTACCAAGCAGTCGCAGATTTGACCCAGCTCATAAGACAGATTCGTCCTCAGGTAATCATTACCTTTGGGCCAGATGGCGCCATTACGGCTCATCCCGATCATTCCATGGCATCTGTCTTTGCGACGCTGGCATACCAGTGGGCCGGGCGCAACACTCGCTTCCCAGAGCAGTTGAAAGACCAGCTCAGGCCATACCGCCCTCAGAAGCTCTACTATTCGACTGCTGACTTCACTTTGCCGGATCGGCCCCCCGTTGCACTGGCGCCTTCTACGGCGGTGATCGATGTAGGTCGCTGGCTTGATATGAAGGTTGCGGCGTTCAAGATGCACACCACTCAGGCGCCCCTCTTCCCTCTGTTTGAACAGACCGTTCGGTTACGGGGCAAGGTAGAGATGTATCACTTGGCCGCTTGCATCGTTCCCGGTTTTGCGCGGCAGGAGCAAGATTTATTTACTGGTGTTACCCCAGACTGACGTCGTCACGAGAATTGCCGATTGGTGTCTCATGCCTGCCGAAGGCACGCTTGGAACCATTCGGCCACAGCCCACGGCCATACCTGGTTTCTCAGGAAAATACTGAACGCCATTAGGAGGCGGGCCTCGAACTTAGAGTTTGAGTTTCTCAGTGTGCCGGCTCGGCAGGGGCCACCGAGTTATCGGCGTTCTGAATGGTCACCGGAATCACATTCGAAGTTGGTGGCGCCGGGGCAATGCGCACGCCGGTTATGGTTCCCGGGCCGCTAGGCCTTGGGGCGGGTGTACTCTGAAGCGTTTTAATTTCCATTGGGGCCTTGGGGGCCGGCGGAGCGGCAGTAACCGCCCGTTTGGCCAAATCGGCTTTCGAAATCGGAGTTGCTGTGTACTGAGGTAGAGGAGTCGGCTTCGAACCACCCATGTCGTGCAATTTGGATCTCACCTCATCCAGATTGGCTGCGATCATTCCCCGCGAGTTCCACGCCATTGCGAGACAGAAGATCACCGCAAACGCGAACACCACAATCGCCACGACCACAGCAGACGCCCGCAGATTAGAGGGTAAAGTTGGTTCCGCAATCTTTTCCGCCGGAACTGGATTTGATATGACCGACGGCCCACTGAAAGACGACGCTCCAAACTTCGGTTCGGGAGGAATCACTTTGGGCATATCCGGCGTGGCCGAGTAAAACTGCGCATAGGGATCGTATGGCTTTTGCACCGACATTAGCTTAGGCGAGGGCGTGGCAACTCGCAGACCCGCCTTGTCATCTGCCGACGGTCTGGGCATACCGCATGTCAGGCACAAATGGCTGTTCAAACTCATTGAGCTTCCGCAATAAGTACAAGCCACGCCTTCGGCACTGAATTCGTGCTGATTTTCCTCGTTCATTTCGAAATCCGGCTGAAAAGTCGCTGACACGTCTCCCTCCCCCGAAAAGCTATGTACCACATGTTACTCCACAAATCACCTGAATCCTACTTATTTCTTAAGCATTCACGCTGCCATAACGACACCCAAAGAAAGCTCTGTAATCGTTTGATTTTAAACCAAAGGTCATGACCCGTGGGAATAAAGGGCCGAACTGTCTGGATAATAATATGCACACTTTATGCAAGTCAGTTCAGTTTAGTTGACAAATAACATTAGGCACAAGCGGAG
>JBEKOS010000254.1:6650-10195 GCA_049521535.1 Terriglobales bacterium
GCGGAGCAACCGGCTTGTTGACTCGGCAGCGAAGGCAACCACAAAGTCAGTTTGCTATCATTTTTCCTTGTCAGCCAATCACCAGCTCGGACGATTTATCACCATAGAAGGTCTGGACGGTTGTGGAAAAAGTACCCAACTCAATCGCCTGGCACGGGCGTTGTCCGCGATAGGCGCTGAACCAATGATCACGCGGGAGCCGGGCGGAACCGTCGTAGGCGAGAGAATCCGTGCCCTACTCCTCGACTCGTCTACATCCGGGTTGTTTCCGTGGGCGGAATTGGCGCTGATGTTTGCTTCGCGAGCCCAGCATCTGCAGGAAAAGATAATGCCCTGGCTGCGGGAGGGAAAGTATGTCTTGTGCGATCGATACACAGATTCGTCGGAGGCTTACCAGGGTGGGGGGCGTGAACTGGGCAGCGCGCCCGTCCTCGAATTGCACCGCATACTCTGTGGCAACGTGCAACCTAATTTGACGATACTGATGGATTCCGATGTTTCCGCCAGCGTACAGCGGGCGCGGCAACGCAATCTCGATCGCATCCGGCAGCAGACAAACGCTGCGGGCGTCAAAGCAGTGGATGAAAACCGGTTCGAGCGGGAAAGCCGGACCTTCTTCGAACGTGTTCGTTTTCAATACCTGGCAATTGCCCAACGCGAGCCGGAGCGCGTCTATTTGGTGGACGCACGTCGTGGCCCGGACGCAGTGTTCAAGGAGATATTGGGCGAAGTAAAAAAGAGACTCGGGATTTAGGACTTGAGATCTAGGAATTTCGCAGACGAGCCGTTACCCGTCGAAGACAATGGTTCGCGCTTTCTGATGGCCAGTGAGCAGTACTGTTATGCCTTTTTCTGATTTTCACGGCAATTCGGAAACCATCGAGCGCGTGCGCGCTATGTTGGCGAGCGGGCGATTACCCCCATCCCTGATTCTGGCCGGACCGAGAGGCTCCGGCAAGTACTTCCTGGCGCAGATGGTCGCCAAAGCAATGAATTGCCTGGAGCCACCAGGCAACAAGCATGCCGATTTTTGCGGGCATTGCGCCAACTGCCAGAGGATCTCCGGCGCCGACGACCTCGACGCTCGCTGCGCGGAAGCCGTTGAGGCAAGAGAAGGACTGCGCGATACAGACCGGAAGGAAACGCGCATTCTCATCCAGACTCATCCTGATGTGATAATCATTCCGCCCGATCCGCCGCAACTGATGATCAAAGTCGACCAGGTGCGCCATGTGATTGGAACCATCTACCACCGCCCTACAACGGGAGGTCATCGAGCGTTCATTTTCACCGACTCGGTGTTCATGAAAGAGGCAGCCAACTCGCTGCTAAAGATCCTGGAAGAACCTCCGGACTTCGCCACCATCTTACTGCTGACTACAAACGCAGGCGAACTGTTGCCGACCATCCGTTCGCGTTGTATCACTCTCACGTTGTCGCCCCTCGCTCCGACGGAAATCGAAAGCTATCTTGTACGCCAGCGCCCCGAGTGGACCGCCTCGCAACGCGCGCTGGCAGCGCGGCTCAGCGACGGCGGATTGGGCAGAGCCCTGACGTTCGATTTGACGGGCTATACCGCCGCACGCAAAGACGCTCTGACGTTGCTCGGTTCAGGATTGAATCGAGACGATCACTCGCTGCTCTTTCGCGTAACCGAAAGCTATCGCGCTGGCGCAGATGGCCGGGAAAAGACTGACCAACTTGTACGCACCCTATACTCTCTGTTACATGACGTTATGTTTCTTCGATCGGGGACTCCAGACCTGGTGCGCAATATCGACATTGCCGCGGAATTAGACCGTCTGACGGCAGGTGCTGATTTTCACTGGATTAAGACCGCAGTGCAGCGGCTGGATGAGCTTCAAAGCGGCATGAGGCGCAACCTTTTGCGCGGCCTGGCGCTGGATGCCTTCGCGACATCACTGGCAGAATAACCAAGACCTTTGCAGTGAGAAATTTGCGATTTTTGGGAACTCCACCTTACGAAGTTGCGCATCAAAGGCATGGGGCTTCCAAGGGACTATCGAACTGCAAATTATGCGGCTGTCTTTACCGCAATTCCCGCCCATTTCTCCAGCAGTTCCAAAGTTGCCGCGTAGTCCATGTCGGCAAGGCCTTCCTCTTCGGCAATCTCATAAATCTCATCCACGGTTTCCAGTGCAGGCAATTTCACGCGCGCCTCCTTGGCTGCATCCAGCAGTAAGTGAATGTCTTTGTGCATCAGCCGCAGAGGAAAATTAGGGGTAAAGTCGTGCTGCAATATGAATGGCGCCTTGTAATCAACTACTCCAGAACGCACCATGGATGCCTGGATCAGCTCGATTAGCCGTTCTGGTACCACCCCGAGTTTGGTGGCCAAAGTAAGCGCTTCGGCGAAACCCTCGAAAATAAGGGCGATTTGCAGGTTCATGACAATCTTGGCCGCCTGTCCCTTGCCTGTATCGCCCATCCGGACTACTGTTTTGCCCATGGCAGAGAAAAGCGGCTGCAAGCGGTTTATAAGTTCTTCGGAGGCGCCTGCGATGAAAATCAACGTCCCGTCTCCAGCCGCAATCTTCGACCCGGTAACCGGCGCGTCCGCATAATCTGCGCCTGTGGCCTTTACCTTCTCCGCAAAACGTAGCGTCGCGGAGGGCGAAATGGTGCTTGAATCCACCACCACCATGCCGCTGGCCAGGACCGATGCTACGCCATCCGCGCCAAATAGAACCTGCTCCACGGCACTAGTGTCCGCCACACACATCCACACCACTTCAGCACCTTGCGCAGCCTGCGCCGGAGTAGAAGCGGTTCGCGCGCCGTCCACTTCGCGCGGCGTTCGGTTCCAAACCGAAACCTCATGGCCCGCCTTTACAAGATTGGCCGCCATTCGCTGCCCCATGATTCCCAATCCTAAGAACGCTACCCGCATGATCGCTCCTCGTAGTCGTATTCGTTCAACATAGGCGATTAGACAACAAGCAGCAAGTGGCAAGCAACAGTAGAAGGAGAAGCAATAAGTAGCAAGCCAAAATTCAGGAGACAGGAGTCACACGGCAGGAGTCGGAAGCCTGAAGCGAAGAACCGAATCGCGCGCTTTCGACCCCGACCTGTTATTCAGATGTTTCTTCCTGCTTCTGTCTCCTGACTCGTGACTTCTTCTTTCCGCGTCTAATAACTTGTGTCGCCTCTCATAGATTCGAGATTGCGAAGACGCGCCCGGCAATTCACGCGACTGGTTCGCCGTTCCGCTGTGGCGCGGGTAAGGGGTCAGACGCGCTTTCCGGTACTGGCCCACGGAAGCCAGCTTGGGATCACTTTTGTCGGGCACTCCACCTTCTTTGTTCAAGTTGGCGGCAAGAACCTCATCATCGATCCGAACTTTGCCCGATGGCTTTTCGTTCTCAAGCGCCAACGACGCCCGGGCTTGCGCATCAGGGATCTTCCCGCAAGCGATTTGGTATTGGTTACGCACGCCCATTTTGATCATCTTCACCGGCCCTCTCTGCGGGCCATAGTCCGAGCCACCCGCCGCCAGGGTGGCAAGCCGGTGATTGTGGTTCCTC
>JBEKOS010000255.1:0-6616 GCA_049521535.1 Terriglobales bacterium
TGGCAAAGGCCGGCACAACCACTTTCACTGTGCCGCTCTCCTGCGTAAATGCGACAGTCCCGCCGTCAGGAATCATCCGAACCTTGGTAGCGCGCTCCGGCACCTTCACCTCCAGCATCACGCCGGCAATGGCCGGAAAATCCTCAATCACCTTGCAATCCCCGCGCTGCAACGCCGGGCTGTAAAGCAAATGCGCCACGTAGCGATTCTTTGCCTCCTGGCGCAGCAGGCTCACGCGGCCGCTACTGGGCAACCCCGTCACCTTCAGCACCGGCGCGTCGCCCACCATGTCAATCGCGCTCTTGAATAATTCGCGATGCAGACGCACACCGTTGGCATAATAAAGCCGGTCCAGCGGATGCGCGAAGAAGATGACGTTCCCATTCCGCACCACCGCCGGAAATTCCGAGTCGGTTAACTGGTAAGGCGTGTTCGCGTGTCCGTTATAGTGCGCGTAGGTTCGGCTAAAATAGGGCTCGCGGATCACAGCAAGCGCCTGGCCCGTCGTACATTTCGTGTGCAGTCCCGGCGAATAGTTCAGGAACGGCGTAGTAACCACGCGCGACCCGAAATTCGTCTTCACCAGCGTGTAGTCGCAGTCAAATTCTGATGCGCCCAGGTAGTCTGCTCCCACGTCGACGAGAAAGCGCGTTTTCTTTTCGTCCAATGCGCCCGATTCAAAAACCAGCAGCTTGCCGCCACGCCCCACCCATGCTGAAATCGCCGCCGCCTGCGCGTTTTTGAGACACGCCTGGCTCGGAATGATGAGCGTGGTCAGGCGATCGAGGTTCTTCTCGCTCGCCGGCACAAAGTCATAGTGCATCTCGAGCAGCATGTTCACCGTGCCGCGGTCCGCCTCGTCACTCAACGTCAACCACACGCCCAGTTTCGAATAAGGAATTCCGCCGGGTCCGTAATCCTCGATCTTTTCAACATAGCGGTAGGCTTCGCCGATGTTGCGATAAGTCTCCCTGTCCATCTCGCCGCAGGGATGCAGCTGGTCGCCAAAGTTGCACGCGGCGCCATTGGCGATCATCGCAGCCGCCTCGTATTTAATCGCGTCGGCGGACTTGAAGCCGCCGAACTCACCCCACGATTTGTGGAACTTGCCGCTCATCGCCACAACGCGCGAGCCCTCGCCGAGATGATATTTCGCCTCGATCGGCAATTTGTCGTAGCCGCCCCACGTGGTCGGCAAATCTTCCAGCTCCTGCTGGGTATTCAAATCGAAGAGACGTTCCTTGAAGAGGTAGGTGTTGCTTGGGTGGGTCGCGGAGTTGAAGTAAACCGTGGCATTCGGATGGTAGCGCGCAACCAACTCCCGTAATTGGCGCATATGTTCTCTGATAGACGAAACGTAGCTTCTGGTAACTGCGTCCTCGTCCTCCACATCCACGTTCTCCTGCTTCATGCGCGCTACGCAGAATTCGCAGTGGCAGTTGTGGTCGTGATAAATGTCGAACCAGAACCCATCCACGGGATACTTCACGCAGATCTCCTCCACCTGCCGCAAGATATGTGCGTGGTAACTTCCGCTGGCGGCGGCGCACATAAACTTCCAGGCGGTGTGGGGCTTCACGTCGGTGGGTTTCGCGTTCAGATTGTAGCCGCCACTTGCGGCAAACGTCCCGTCCTTCTCGCGCACGCACCATTCCGGATGAGTCTCCGCATCGTGTGCCGACCAGCCAACCGTGAAGTAGATCGGGCAGAAAACATCGATCTCGTGGCACGCGGCGATTTGAGCGCCAAGTAAATCGAACTTCAGATTTGGGTGCGTGTTCCCAATCTTGGTTGGATAGTAGCTCCAGCTATGGTGGCACTTGGCAAAGATGTTGATGTGGTTCACATGCCCGGAGCGAAGCGCGTCTTGCCATTGTTGCTTGTTAAACTCCGCGCCAATGCCGGGGATAAGCTCCGACGTGTGAAAGTCCAGGTGCACTTGCCGCATACGAAGAGCTGGAAGATCAGGCAACCGGTCATCGGCTTTGGCGTCTGCGATGCCAATGATTGGTACGGCGGCGGCAACAATTCCTGTTTTGATGAAATCACGACGATTGATGCTTGTATCCATTGCGATATTCCTTTCCTATGCAGCACTGAATCCTGAGTCCAGCAATTCAAAATTGATCCGCCATCATAAAGAACCGCCGAGACGAACCGTTTCTTTAGAAACAGCCACTCCAATTCATCAGCCCCGCTGGAGAAACCCAGAAACTTCTCCAGCTCTCCAGACCCTTGTTTTTCAGACGGAACAAATCATACATCTCCGCCATTGCACCCGCATCCCCGCCAATCCTGAAGCGGATGTCTCAGCAACCATCCATGCCGGGTGCCCCCGATCCCTCGTCCGCCGCGGCGGAGGGACCGGGGAAAGCAATGCACTCAACCGAGAACGTTTTTCTAACCCCTTTTCCCCAGCCCCTGTTTTGCTAACCCGACGGCAATCGCCGAAGGCACGATCACCGAATCGCAACCGCCCCAATGCCTCACGATCACGGCCCATAACGGCGCCCAGGCGCAAGCCGGCTCTTTCGCCGCCAGCAACGGGGCGTGGACCATGAAAGCGAAAACCGGATATGCCGACAGCGGGAATTATCTCTATCAGGCGCCCAGCATCTTCATCGCCACAGGAAAGCTGGGCGCGGCATCATGGATGCGCCCCGAGCTGGCGCAGGTGGCAATGGGCTGCACGGTAACGGCCCAGAAGTCGGCAAATCCCACCAACCTCGATGCCAATCTGGTCGGCACCTGGCAGCTTCCGGTCAAGACCGGAAACTGGGTGTTGGAGATAACGGCCGATGGCGCCTACAAATTTCACAGTGAGGCGCAGGATGGCGCGCCCTCGCACGCCGGCGTCTTTACCGCAAGCAAGGGCGTGTGGACCTTGACGGCGACGACTGGAATTCCGGGCTACACGGACCATGGCGTGTATCTGTTTCAGACGCCTGATATCTGGATGGCGCAGGGCAACCTTGGCGGGGCAGCCTGGATCCGTCCCCGCAATCGGTGAGCGCTCTCATAACCGTAAACATTCACACATGTCAGCTTTGACATCGCCATAGGCGGGTGGCCCGGTCTCGACTCCGAGACCGGGGATAGTGCGAGCTATCCACCTACGGATCAACCCCGAAAAACGCCCCAGGGTCCAGCAATCCAGCCCGCCTCTTTCCCGCCACGCGCCCAATGCCCCCCGTCCGCCCCAGCGGAGAAATCCGGGAAACCAAACCACCCACCAATTCGACGCAACAGTTAAAAGCTAATAGCTAAAAGCCAGCAACTGAAAGCCGCACGTCAGTTTCCTCGTCTTCAAGCAAGCGTTCAGCGTTCCGACCTCCTCAGCGTTACAGTCATCTTGCCCGCGCCCGAGAAATCGGACATATCGAAGGAGGGATCGGTGCCATCCGGCGCGGGGCCAATCACTGGCGCGTTGGGGTCCTTCTTTGGCGGTGTGGGCATGCTGAACGGGATGTGTACCGTGCGCTCGAGTTCAAGGTCCGCGCCCTTGATCTTGCCGTCGAAGACGTTGATCCCTGATTTGAACGAGACATGATCGCCGTCAACGACGCCGTCACGTATGGTCGCAGGTGCATCCTCGCCGCCGAACCAGCCGCCCGGGCCCTCCACGGTCCCTGTCAGTTTGCCGCCCTCCTCAGTGAGGGTAAAGATGCGCGGGGAGCCAAGCACCGACGCCACGAAGCCCGTGGCGGAGTCCGACACGGCGGTCCATAGGCCAGTGATGCCCGCGCCTTTGGGTATCGGCCGCTGCCAGATATTCACTTGCGGGCGCAGTTCCGCCTGCTTGCTCGATACAGTCGCTTGGGCCCCGGTAAGGCCGGGCGATGCGGCCTCCACGGTGATAGTGCCCGGTGTTTTCCCGGTCTGCACCAGCGCCATGCAGTATCCCGAGAAGGCCTTGCGCGAAGTGCCTTTGTCCGGCGACTGGTCTGTCGGGTCGCCGTTCCCCACGCCGATCAGTTTCGCCGGACCGGTCACAGTAAACGTCACCAGGTTGTCGGTAATGGGCAAGGTGCGTCCGTTTGCGTCTTGCACCTCAACAGCGAACATGGCCACGTCTTCGCCGTCGGCCTGCAACGATTCGCGATCGGGCCGCAGCACCAGTTTTGCCGCCGCGCCAGTGGTGTCGCGGCGCGTGGTCATCACCTGCTTGCCGTCTTTCCATCCACGCGCCTCGATCGACCCGGGCGCATATTCCACGTCCCAGGCCACGTGCGAATCCTTCTTCACATCCTTGCTGCCCAGGCTCTGTCCGTTATGCAACAGCTCAACCTTGTCCAGGTTGGAGTAAACCCACACAGCAATCTTCTTGCCTTCGTAGCCGCTCCAGTTCCAATGCGGAAAAAGGTGCAGCACCGGCTTCTCCGTCCACCACGACTGGTAGTAGAAGAACGTGTCCTTCGGAAATCCGCACATGTCGATAATGCCGTATTGCGAGCTGATGTTCGGCCATCCATTCGGTGAGGGCTCGCCGCGATAATCAAAGCCCGTCCAAACGTATCCGCCGCCAAGCCAATGCTGCGCATTGCAGAACTTCCACCACCCTTCCGCGGAAGCGCGGCCCGATGTGGTGTAAGGATCGTAAGAGCTGACGAAGCCCTTCGACTTGTCGGTAATGTAGATTCCGCGCGTGCACACCGCGCTCACGGTCTCGGTGCCCAGCACCAGCTTGTCAGGGTGCGCCTTGTGGAAGGCTTCCGCCTGCGGGTCTGCGTAGTGATAGCCAATCACGTCGCAAACCGCCAGGCCGCCGGTGCCGCTGCCCGCCGCCTCGCCGTTGATCATGCCGTCAACGGTCGTGGGGCGCGATCCGTCGTAGCGCTTGGCTGCCAACTGCATGGCGGTCACAATGTTCGCGCCTTTGGCGTTGGTGGCGGTTGGCTCCTCATTGCCCAGCGACCACAGAAACACGCTCGGATGATTGCGGTCGCGCCGCACCAGATCTTCAAACTGGCTCATGCCTTCCGGGTTTGACGACATCATGCGTGTCTCGTCCATCACCAGCATGCCCAGCTGGTCACACGCGTCCAGAAGTTCCGGGGTCGGCGGATTGTGCGAGGTCCGCAGCGAGTTGCAGCCCATCTCCTGCAGCTTGCGCACGCGGTAGTACTGCACGGCGTCCGGCAGTGCAACGCCAATACCGGCGTGGTCCTGGTGGTTGCAGGTGCCCTTCAGTTTCACCGCTGTGCCGTTCAGCAGAAATCCGCGCTCCGCATCGAATTGGACGGAACGGATGCCGAACGTCGTTTCGTAACGATCCACCGCTTGGCCTTGGACCTGCACTTCGCTGATCAGCTTGTAAAGGTTCCGCTCTTCCAGGGACCACAACGCCGGATGGCCGACGGCGATCTCCTGCGTGAAGTCGTGTTGATCGCGTGCGTCGATCGTGGCCGTAGTCGAAACATTCCTCGCGACAGCCGCACCCGCGGAATCGACGACGGTAGAAATCACGCGCACGTTGCTCGGCGCATTGCCATCATTCTCAACCTCGCTCAGGATCGAAAGCTTCGCGCCCCCTGGGCCAATCTCTGACCGAACCAGCGTGCCCCATTGCTTGATGTGCACCCGGTTCGTTTTCACCAGCCACACGTGCCGATAGATGCCCGCGCCTTCATAGAACCACCCATCGCTCTCCGTCGCGTCCACGCGCACCAGCAGCACATTCGGCTGGCCGGCATTCACAAAGTCCGACACGTCAAAGCTGAATGAATCGTATCCACCGCTGTGCTGGCCGATATAGAACCCGTTGAACACCACCGTGGTCTCGCGGTACGCGCCATCGAATTCGAGCGTGATATGCTTGCCCGCGTCTTCGGCCGGCAGCGTAAAGATGCGCCGGTACCAGCCGATACTCGTTTCGGGATAGTTCCGGCCCAGAGGATAGAAGCCCTTGTTTTTGAGGTCGGGGTCGTTCTTGAACGGCAGCTCGACCGTCCAGTCATGGGGCAGATCGATACGCCGCCAGTCCGCGTCGCTGAATGACGTGGAACCCGCCGGCATAAAATTTCCCGTCTTCTGGAAGTTCCCCGCGTCAGCAGTTCCGTAGCCGAAGTCTTTCGTCGGATCGTCAGCGTTCCCAAAGTGGAAGCTCCATCCAAAGTCGAGCAGCAGCCGTTCGCGGCCGGCCCCAGGCGTGGGCGAAGCGATCGTGGCGGGCGCGCTCAGCGGACCGGAGACTTCTCCGGCGGCATGCACGGTAGACTCGATGGGACCGATGGCGTGGGCCGTAGCAGCAACAGCAGGCGCAAGCAGGCTGGTCTTCAAAACGTCGCGGCGTGAAAATGTTTTCATAATGCCCCCCATTGTGGACCTGACTCGTAACGACCATGAATTTAGGTTGGAATCAGTCCCTAGAAGTTATACACCCCACGCGACGCAGCAGATTCATAGGATGCAGTCCCATACCCGGCGACTCCACTGACCTGTCATCCTGAGCGAAGTCGAAGGACCTGCGGTTGCCTTTGCATTCACCGGGCGCCCCCGGTCCGGGGTCCCCAAGGAAACGGGGTCCCCGCGGACGGGTCTTCGTCCATGGGGTGGAGATCCCTCGTCCGCCGCGGCGGAGGGACCGGGGATTGCCGGGCACCGGGAAAAGCAATGC
>JBEKOS010000256.1:0-6601 GCA_049521535.1 Terriglobales bacterium
TGTGGTTCCTCCAAACGTTGCCGATTTGGTCTCCGACTTGGGCTTCGAGGAAATTATTGAGCTGAACTGGTGGGAGAATTATTCTCACGGCGCGCTGACCATCACTCACACACCGGCGCGGCACTGGGGAGCCAGAATCCTCAAAGACAATCATCGCGGTTTTGGCGGTTACGTATTGCAGACCGGCAACGAGTCGATTTACCACGCCGGGGATACTGCGTATTTCAGCGGCTTTCGAGAAATTGGACGCAAGCTTGGCCCGTCGCTCGCGCTGCTTCCGATTGGAGCCTATAGCCCACCGTCATTTCGCAACGTTCACATGAGTCCTGCCGATGCGGTGCAGGCGTTTCTTGACCTCGGCTCACGCTGGATGACGCCCATGCACTACGGCACGTTTCGACTGTCACATGAGCCCATGGACGAACCGCTACGCCTACTGGCGGATGAAGCCCGCCAGCATGGCGTCCAGGACCGCGTGCTGGTGATGCAGGAGGGCGTGACGCAATTCTTCTAGACCAGAATTAGGCAACGATTTCACTGCCGATCCGGAGCCCAAACGCAAATAGATTAGCGAGCACAAGCTTGCCTCGAGCTGTCTTTGCCGCGATGGAGACGCCGAAGAGCAGCAGCGAGCCCAACACGAACCAGTCAGCTTCGCGGGTTGTAACGCAGCGGCTGGCAAATCCGCCTATGAAGCCTCGATCAAACAAAACAAGAAGGCAGCCCAGTCGGCCAAAACCGCTAGAGCAACCATGAACGGTATGCTTAGAAGTCGTTTTATGGCTTTACTACTTGATGCGTTCCCTTCTTCCCCGCCGATTCACCATGCGAGCAAGACCTGCAAATCTCTGATGTTGTTTCCCGTTGGCCCGGTTATGATGCTGTCGTCTAAGGCGTCGAACAATGGAAACGCATTAAATTCCACCAATGCGTGGTCTAGTGGGAGACCTCGCGACCGCGCTCGCTCCCTGGTGGTGCCGTCAACTATCGCGCCGGCGGCCGAACTGTTCCCATCAATTCCGTCTGTGCCCGCGCTGAGCACCGCAATATTCTCACCCGCGACTTTAGTGGCACAATATAGCGCGAACTGCTGGTTTCTGCCACCGACTCCGACCCGGCCCGCATGGCCACCAATCTTCACAGTCACTTCGCCGCCAGAGATCAGGCAGACGCGCGAACTACTCGCCGCAGCTCCCGCAGTTTCTCCAGCAGGTAATTCGCGGCAGCCGCATAATCCCAGTCATCACAACTGTTGTCGATTTTCACGGTCCACTGTTCACTGCCGGCAAAGTTCGCAGCCGCTTGCACGACATTCGCGTTCGACAGTAACACCCACCAGCGTGAATCCGTAAACTCGGCGTCACCGGATTTGGGAGTCTCATCGAGGACGCGCTGTTGAAACAGTTCCCTCACTGCGGCGGGAAACTGCGGCAGGAGATCAAATTGCGCGGCGATGGCATAGCAGTCTCTCACGGTCGTCGAATCCGGCATCGTAGGCCCAGAGGCCAGGGCGTCAAGTGCATTATCGGGTACGTCAGCCACGAACCCGGAGACCTGGCGCGCCGGATATGCAGCCTGAGCCAGGCGTCCACCCTTGACCTCCGACAGATGCTTGCGAATGGCGTTGATTTGCGCAATCGGAGCTCCGGAGTGCACCAGCGCGCGATAAGTTGAAATTAAGTCTTCCAAACAAATGCCTAAAACCGGCTTCTCGGCCAGCGATGAACCGCCGCCGCTGATTAGAAAAATGACCAGTGATTGGCTGCTCAGGCCGCGCAACGCACGCAACATGCCGTCCGCCGCACGCAGGGAACCGGTATCTGGCAGGGGGTGATCACCTCGAAAGTATTCAAAGCCAGGAAGCATCGTGGCCGGTTCGACCGGGGCCGCAACCACTCCGCGTACGATGCCGCCCACCTGTGCAGCCAGAGCTTCCGCCATGGTATGGGCAGCCTTGCCAATCGAGACCGCGACTACCCGATCATATTCATGCAACGCATATAGATCGTCGCCGATGCGCAGTACTCCGCGCTCATAGCAGACTTGGCGGGAGAATGCGCTCCTGATCGAACACTCCGGAACATGCGCCGCAGAAGGTCGTGTTCTTGTAAGCGCGGGAACATCGGCGTGAATCATTTCAGATTCATGCTGATTGCCGCAGTGCTTGGACGCAAATTCCCGCCGCTCGTAGTTCTTCCTGCACGGCGCATGCAATCCTCGCCGCGCCGGGCGTATCGGAATGGATACAAATGGTTTCAGCGGTGACCGGTAGAACGCATCCATTCGGAAGGGTGATCGCCCGCTTCAAAGCGATGTCGAGCGCCTGTTGCGCAGCACGTTCCGGACTCTCGATCAATGCGCCTTCCAACGTACGTTTGCGCAAGCTGCCATCGGATTCATACATACGGTCGGCAAAGGCCTCGGCTGCGCAGCGCAATCCCATCGCGAGCCCTGCCTCAAAAGCTGCCGACCCAGTTTGTCCAACAAGCACAAGCCGGGAGTCAACTGCCTGCACCGCGCATGCCAGGGCAAACGCTACCTCAAGATTCCTGCTGGCACTGTGATAAAGAGCCCCGTGCGGCTTGACGTAGGAGATTTGGAGTCCGATCGGAGTTGCCAAGTCGATGAGGGCAGTCATCTGCTCGCGCACGGTTTGTTCCAGCGCTTTCGCCGGCATCCGCAGTTCTACCCGTCCGAAATTCTTGTGGTCCGGGTACCCGGGGTGCGCTCCCACCGCCAGTCCCAACTCTCTTGCCGCAGCCAAGGTTCGCCGCATAATACTCTTGTCACCGGCATGACCGCCGCACGCGATGCTGGCAGAGGTAATGTAACGCATGAGTTCAATATCAGAGCCATTCTCCAGCCGTTCGGAGGATTCGCCCAAATCGGCGTTGATATCAATAGACGACATTTGAGAGTTAAGATTTCAGAATTAAGAACAAAACCAATACCTACGGCGGTGAACGGCGCATGCGCAATTCTTATTCTGGATTCTTAAATCTTAAATCTACTCCGGCTCGGTGGTGAATCCAGCTACTCCCAGATCGACTTGAGCCAAAGCTCCCGCTCACGTAATAGGCGAACGGCTTCGCCAATCGACACCTCTGCAAAGCTCACTGAATCATTGGATCGTAACTGGCCGATGCGGTGAAGGTCAGCAGCAACTACATTCGCAATCTTGGGATATCCGCCGGTTGTCGCCTGGTCCACAAACAAAATAATCGGATTCCCATCGGGCGGCACTTGAATGGCGCCAAGAGGAATACCTTCAGTGAGTAGGTGGCCCGGCGATCGGTGAATTACTGGCGCTGCTTTTAAGCGCACTCCCTTGCGATCCCACTGATCCGAGACTGTGAATCCATGCGAGAACAATTGCTGGTACACATCCGGACTGAACCAGTCCAGCTGCGCTCCATTGCTAACTCGGATTGGTGCGGAGCCAGGAGTTGGCCAGGCAAAGCCTGGTTTCATCGCACGCGTTGGCCCGGCACAGTCTCTGTTAAGTGTCAGCATATCGCCTGTGCGCATCTTGCGGCCTTGGAACCCGCCAAATCGTCCCTGGATATCGGTCGCGGCACTTCCCATAATTAGCGACATCCTGAAACCACCCCGCACCGCAAGATAAATTCGGGCGCCTGTTTTCAAGCTTCCGCACTTCAGCACTGTCCCCGCCTTTACTTCGACCGCCGTCCATAAGGGTATGGAGACACCTTCCAGTTGACATTCGCAGTCACCGCCGGTGACGGCAATAACGGTGCGCTCCTCGAATGACAGCGTCGCCCCGAGAAGCGTCATCTCCAGTGCTGGAGCATCCTCCTGATTGCCCACCAGAAGGTTGGCAATTCGGAAAGACACTGCGTCGGCTGCCCCGCCAGCCGATATTCCCAAATGGGCAAAGCCGGGGCGGCCTAAGTCTTGGATGGTGGTCATGAGACCCGCATTCAGGACGCATATAGACATAAGTGAAGTCGCTAGCCAAGATGCGCTGCTGGTTCGGACCGTTCGAATTTCTCCTTGCCAATCGCGACGAATTTAACCTGGTCCCCCGGTTGCAGCTTAGCCGGCGGCATTTCTTCAGGATCGAATATGCGCCATGGAGTTCTACCTATCAGTTGCCATCCTCCAGGCGAATCCACGGGATAGATCCCGGTCTGGGCGCCTGCAATCCCGACACTACCCGCATCAACATGGACTCGGGGACTCGTGAGTCGCGGCACTTGCAACTTGTCCGGCAGTCCTCCCATATATGCGAACCCAGGCGTGAATCCAAGAAAATAAACACGATACTCCGCGGAGCTATGCAATCGAACAACTTCTTCAGGGGAAATGCCCGCAAGTGCGGCGACCCGGTCTAAATCCGGAGCATATGTGGCGTCGTAACAAACCGGAATGCGGATCAGCCTGCTTTCTGTTCTCCTGGCTTCGAATCTCGAATCCACAATTCGCCTAATGGTTGTGCCCAGCGCCTCATGGGTCAGCTGTAATGGATCGAAGTCGATAAGTAAAGAGCCGTAGGCGGGATGGAGATTGCGGATCGCCGGATCAGCTTCCGCTCGCAACGAATGGAACAGTGCGATCACTTCCCCATAAACCGCAGGTGAGATTTCATTGCCAAACACTACCAGCAACGACGAGTCACTGGCCGAAATGACCTTCATAAGTCAGTGCCCAATTATCAGTATCCGGCCGTACCACAAGATGAACATTCTCTCACGCGCAACTTATATTCGTGACGGATTGCGATCAGAAACCAACGCATACACTAATGCCATGCCGTTATTCTGGCTTGGATTCTTTGGATCAGTAGCGCTGGCAGCATGGAGCTATCTATTGACGCTGCGTGGCGCCTTTTGGTGGGTGCGCTCGCAGATGCCAAGGCGAACGCTGAACAACTTGCAGGCGCAGGGGTGCGCAGAAGCCCGGACTGCCAGGATTGCCGCGGTTGTGCCAGCCAGGGACGAAGCCCTCATCATTGCCCAAACCACCACTTCTTTAGCGGAATGCGAGGATTTCGTCGCTCACATATTCCTCGTGGATGATAAGAGCAGCGACGCAACCGGAGACATTGCATGCAAGGCAGCGGCCTTCGCCCATGCAGCGAGTCGCCTGACCGTTATCGCCGGGCGGGAGTTGCCGCCGGGATGGTCAGGAAAACTCTGGGCAGTGTATCAGGGCATCGAAAAGGCTCGTGCGACTAATCCTGACTACTTCCTTCTTACAGATGCAGACGTGGCCCATAACGCCGGCGACCTTGCGGACTTGATCGCGATCGCGGAAAGCGGAGACTTCGACCTCGCCTCGCTGATGGTAAAGCTGCATTGCAAGAGCGTTCCGGAAAGATTATTGATCCCCGCATTTGTATTCTTTTTTTTCATGCTGTATCCGCCTGGCTGGATCATGGATCGCAAACGCCGGATGGCCGGCGCCGCAGGAGGCTGCATGCTTATCCGCCCCGAGGCGCTGACGCGGGCGGGAGGCATCCAGGGCATTCGTCACGAGGTAATTGATGACTGCGCGCTCGCGAGGGCCGTCAAACAAAGTGGCGGAAGAGTCTGGCTCGGACTGGCTCCGAATAGCGCCAGCATCCGGCCGTACACATCCTTCGGCGAGATTGGACAGATGATTTCGCGGACTGCCTTCAACCAACTCCGGCACTCGGCTGTCTTGCTCCTCTTTGTCCTCGCCACCATGACTGTACTGTTCGTTTTGCCGATAGGGATCTTGTTCAGCCCAAGCGCCCCGCTGGTCGCTACGGGAATTGCAACGTTGACCCTCATGACCATCACGTATCTGCCAATGGTCCGATACTATCGCCTGAATCCTTTGTGGGCTTTAACGCTGCCCGCTGCCGCCGTCTTTTATGCGGGAGCCACGCTACTGTCTGCGTCGAGGTACTGGTCGGGCCGTGGTGGTGAATGGAAAGGCAGAGTGCAGGACGAAAAGAATAGGCAAAGCTAGATTGCGCAGTTTCTCAGATACGGCCCCTCCTGCTCAATTGCGACACCAAATGCTCGGTGATTGGAACTTGTATTCCATATGCAGGAATTTACGCACTCGACAAGGACACGGTTCTACAGTAGTTTGCAGCAGATTTCGTATGGAAGCGGAAATGCCCGAACCAACGGTATTGCGGGACGACGCTGCTTGGAGCAACTACTGTCAGGAAATTGTGTTTATTCCTAACGAAAGCGGCAATCGCGTCGATTCTTAGCTTGGAGCTTTGGGCGTCCATGGAGACACTTGCATAATTGCCGAGCCGAACAGGATAAGGAGAACTCATGACACAACCGAATCTGGCAACAGCGTTCGCCGTCGGAAGCCGACCTCAGCCGAAAGAACAGCCTCGGCTAAAACTTGTCATTCGGGCATCTCGACCAGATGAGTCGAGCACCCAACAGGAAGAACATTGGTTTGCCGATAACGTGGACACGTTTGTTTTGGTGCTTGCCGTCGCGGCTGGAATTTTCGGCTACACTGCATTCGGGATTCTGGCCGTAGCAGGAAGATAAACTCCTGCCGAAGCGCAGCCGCTCGTCTCAGAGGTCAAAGAGAGCGGCATCCGCGCCGACGCAATTTAAGCCGCCAAGTTCGACCGCTTAGT
>JBEKOS010000257.1:0-6597 GCA_049521535.1 Terriglobales bacterium
TGGCGGAAGACCTGCTGGTGGGCGACTGCCTGACGCTGGAGCCGGTGAAGACGCGGGGCGGCGACCTGGTGGAGTTGCGCGAGGTCAGCGGGCGCACCATCTTTCCGGTGATCGACCCGATGACGGGCTATACGCCGGCGCCGCCGGAGATCGCCTACCAGCAGATCATCAAAGGCACGATCGCCGCGGAATTCACCGCCGACGAGCTGATCTACCGGCCGCGCAACCGCCGCGTCCACAAGCGCTACGGCTTCAGCCCGGTGGAGCAGGTGCAGCTCATGGTAAACACCGGGCTGCGCTATGAGATGGCACGCCTGGCGTACTTCACCGCGGGCAGCATCCCCGACGCCTACCTGGGCGTACCGCCCCACTGGACGACCACCCAGATCAAGGAGGCGCAGGACCAGTTGGACGCCAACCTGTCGGGAAACCTGTGGAACCGGCGCAAGATCTTCGTCGGCCCGGACACCAACCTGCAGGTGATGAAGCCGTTCGAGCTGAAGACCGAGCTGGACGAGTGGCTGGCGCGGGTCATCTGCTATGCGTTTTCGGTGAGCCCGCAGCCGTTTGTGCGCGAGATGAACCGCGCCACCGCCGAGGCGGCAAAAAGCTCGGCGCTGGAAGAGGGCCTGCATCCGCTGCTCGGCTACTTTGCCGAGCTGTTCAATTTTGTAATCCGGAAATACTTCGGCATCACCGACCTGGAATTTGCCTGGCTGGACGAAAAAGCCGAGGACCCGAAGGAGCAGGCCGACATCTGCGTCGAGCTGGTGGCCAGCGGGATCATTACGCCGGATGAGGCACGGGCGAGGCTGGGAATGGCGCCGATGCAACCGATTTCAACCACGGAAGACACGGAAGCGAAGAACAGAACCTGAATTGTCATCCTGAGCCCATTCGCTTCGCTCAGGGCGACAATTCTTTTTCAGCTACCAAAGTTTTCGAAGGAGGCAGCATGAACACCATCGACAAAGAAGAGCCAATGAACGAATTCAGAAAATTCATAGCCATAACCAAAGTCGATGCGGCGCGCCGGGAAGTGTACGGCGTGGTCACGTCGGAGGCGCCGGACAAGGACGGCGAAATCTGCGATTATCCCACCACGGCGCCGCTTTACCGGGCCTGGTCGGCGGAGTTTGCATCCGCCACCGAGGGCCGCAGCCTGGGCAACCTGCGCGAAATGCACACCCAGTCGGCGGTGGGCAAGATCACCGCGCTCGACTGCAACGACGAGGCCAAAACCATCAGCGTGCGCGCCCAGGTGGTGGACGACGACGCCTGGAAGAAATGCGAGGCGGGCGTGTATACCGGCTTCTCGCACGGCGGGCGCTACCTGAAAACGTGGCTGGATGATGCCGGCGAGTACCGGCGCTATACGGCGGAGCCGAGCGAGATCTCGCTGGTGGATAACCCGTGCAATCCGGAAGCGCACTTCGAGTACGTGAAGGCGGATGGGACGAGGGAAGTGAGGAAGTTCTCAGTACCCAGTACTCAGTTCTCAGTTGGAGTGGAAGACCAGTCGCCAGTAGCCGGTAGCCAGTCGCCAGCCGGAGTGGACGGAATGGACAACATGGACGAAGTGGACGCTGCGATGGGCCGGTCCAAGGCGTCCACGGCGGGCACCAGAATACGCGCGGGCGTGGACGCCCCCGCCACTGCCGGTCTCCCACCCGACGACGCACAGGAACGGCGCGCCGCGGGGACCCCGGTGGAGACCGGCGCTACATCAGGGGCACACGGCAAATTGGCCGGAATGAAACAGGATGCCGCCGCCGCTACGTCAGAGGCACCAGGCAAGCTTGGCGGGGAGAACCTCGCAGTTGAGAACCGGGAATTGCGCGAACAGCTTGCCAAGACGGAAGCGGCGCTGGTTGAGGTTAACGCACAACTCGATGAATTGGAGCGGAAGCGCGTGCCATGGAAAGGAATGGGCGAAGAGGTCAACCTCAGCAAAGCACGCGGCGGTGCACTGGAGCACGCCTTGCCCAGCGCCAAGGGAGACAAGAACGTGCTGAAGGCATGCCTCTTGAACCCAGTCGTCAGTTGACAGTTGCCAGTTTGCAGCCAGGCCAGCCGCAGGCTACCTGCACCGTTTCAATCCCCAATCAGCTTTCAGCAATCAGCTCTCAGCTTTCAGCAGTGCGGTTTGGCTGACGGCTGCCGGCTAAACCCAACTTCATTCGAATGCCCCACGCAACGCGGGCAAAACAAACCATCAAGGAGAATAAGAATGATCGCGAATCTCACCGAGCAGACGCTTGCGCTGCTCAAGAAGCTCCAAAGCGAGAACATCCTCGCCAAGGACACCACCACCACCGGCATTACCACGGGCACCGGGATTGTCAATTACAACCTGGAGCCGTATGCCAAGACCCTTTACCCGGTGATCACGCCCATCCGCAACCGGACGCCGCGCTTCACCGATCCCAACGGCGGCAACGCCGTCAACTGGAAGGTGATCACCGCCATCAATCCGGGGCGGACGTTTCCCGGCGTTTCCGAAGGCATTCGCGGCGCGCAGATCAGCCAGACGGAAGGCAACCGCATGGCCTCGTTCGTGCGCTTCTCGCTGGAAAACTCGCTGACCGAGGAAGCCATGATGCAGGCGCAGGGGTTCGACAACGCGCTGGCCATCATGGCGGACAACCTGCTGCGCTCCATGTTCATCGCCGAAGAGGAATGGATGCTGGCGGGCAACGCCAGCGGGCTGCAGACGCCGGGGGCGCCCACGGGAAATGTGGGTTCGGGCGGCAACATGACGGCACACGCCACCAAGTGCTTTGTGGCCGCGCTGACTTACGACGGATACAAGCGGGCGTCGGTAAGCGGCGGCGTGTACACCACCCTGGTGCAGACCTCGCCGATGGGCGAGTCGCAGACCGTCAACTGCGGCGTAAGCCCGGTGAGCCCCGCGGGCAGCGCCACCACCAGCAGCGGCGACCAGTCGGTCACCTGGCAGGTGACGGCGGTGGCGGGAGCGTTCGCCTACGCCTGGTTCGTCGACAAGACGGGCACCGGGCTGGGAACGGCGCAACTGGCGGCCATCACCACCACCAACGTCTTCGCGCAGACCGCGGACGCCACCGGCACGCAGGTGGCCAACGGCGCAGGTACGGGCGGCGGCGGCAACCTGGGCGCGACGGATTACTCGGCGAACGCCACCCTCGCCTTCGACGGCCTGATCTCGCAGGCCATTAATCCCCGGGTCTCCACGGCCACCGGCTACTACCAGTCGCTGGATAATGCCACCTTGACCGGCGACAACAACGGCAACGTAGTCGAGATTGACACGGCGCTGAAATACTTCTACGACACCTGGAAGGTTTCGCCGACCAAGATGTGGGTGGGATCGCAGCAGGCGCTCAACATCACCCAGAAGGTGCTGGCGGGCGGCAACGCTCCGGTGTACTCCATCCGCTTCGCCGGCGACCAGGGCGCCGGGCCGGCGGGAATTGCGGGCGGGTCGTTCGTGCCGGTGTACAACAACAAATTCGCGGTGGGCGGGCCGAAGGCCATCCCGATTGAAGTCCACCCGAACATTCCCAGCGGCAAGATCTTCTTCGATTGCGATGAGATTCCCTACCCGCTGGCCAACATCCCCGGCCCCTACCGCATGCACCTGCTGCGCGACTACTGGCAGCGCCTGTGGCCGCAGACGACCGAGACGCGCTACACGTCGGTGAATTTCTACGGCGTGCTGCAGCTCTACGTGCCGTTTGCCATGGGAGTGATTGACAATATCGCGGCGGGGTAGCTCTCAGCCTTCAGCGGTCAGCAGTCAGCCAAACGGCTGGCTGCTGGCTCTGTTCTGGCTGATTGCTGATAGCTGATAGCTGAAAGCTGATGGCTCATATGCAAGCACCAGATCTAATCACGCTCGCGCAGCTCAAGCAGCGGCTGGGTATCCCGTCGTCCAACACGAATGCCGATGCCGACCTGCAGGCGCTGATCGACCAGACCTCGCAGGACTTCCACACGCAGCTTAACCGGGCCAGCGTGCTCTATGCGCTCTATAACGAGCGGCGCAATGGGCAAGGTGGAAGCGCGATGGTGTTGCGCAACGATCCCATCATCAGCGTAACCGCGCTGGTGGTGGGAGCTGTGCAGGTGCCGGCGGCGCCGCTACCTGCGGCGCCGCCGGGCACAGCCGGCTATTTCACAGCCGAGGGCGGCTGTGCCACTTGGGGCTGTGCCACCGGCTACGTGATTGACAATCCGTCTTTGTTCATCGCTGGAGGATGCTTTGCGCGCGGAGTGGGCAACGTGCTGATTCAATACTGGGCAGGCTTCGGCAACCTGCTGACCTCCGCGCCCGGAGGCTGGACCGCAACGTCAATCTACACCGCCGGAACGCAGATTGTGGACAGCAACGGTAACCTGCAGCAATGCACCGCGGGCGGACAAAGCGGCCCGTCTGCCCCCGGCTGGGCGACAACGATTGGTGCATCGACCACCGACAATACCGTCATCTGGCAATGCCTCGGGGCGCCGGCGCTGCTGCCGCAGGACATGGTGCTGGCCGTGCTCGACTGGTGCCATCACCGCTACGTGGCGCGCCCGGGAATGGGCATGGGCACGCGGCGCCTGGCTTCGGGCGAAGGCGTGAGTTACGACAGCCGCACCATGCCCGACAGCGTGGCGACAACGATTGAGAAATACAAGCGGAGGACGTATCCGCAGTAGCGCTCAGCTCTCAGCGATCAGCAGTCAGCCAAACGCGGCCCTGCCGGCTCAAAGTTGAGGGCGCAAAGCAAGGCCCGTAGCAGCGAAAGGGGTTAGCCCCGCCCGCCGCGGGCGGCCGGGCACTTATAGTCAACGCAGTTCTTTCGCCCGCTACGAGCGGGCTTTCGGCATTGCTATGCATCTTTCCCCCGGCTTGCGCCGGGGGCTACATTCTCCCGCGCCTTCCGGCGCTCTACAGCCGTACTGCGATGGCCGGGGCCTGCCGCAAGGTATTGTGAATAATCCAGGCACAGGGACGACATGCGAACGGCTATTCGGGACTAGGCGTCCCGGCCTGATCGTCGCGGCGCCGGTGCCGGTGCTTCCGTTTTCCCGGGGACGGCTTTGATTCCCAGATAAAGCGGGGGAAAAGACGGTCGCAATCCTCGCAACGATAGAAGCGGCGAAGTGTAATGCGATAGAAAAGCTTGTCGAGCGGATTGCCTGCTGCCGAGACGTGTACTCGTGCGCTGTCGCAGCGTGGGCAATAAAGCATGGCAAAGGTATATTGCAGTCCGCATTCCTGAAAGTCAATAGCAAAAACTTACCGTTTTTTACAGTCGGCGAGCTGTCGGCTTCCGCTGGCGGAAGAGGCAACGACTGGAACCTCCTCGGTCATTCTGAGCGGAGCGAAGATCTGCAGTTTTCTGCTGCATAAGAAACAAGAGCAGGTCCTTCGGCCGCAAAGTACGCGGCCTCAGGATGACAATTCCTTTCGGGCGCAGATCCTTCGCGGAGCCTGCCCTGAGCGAAGCGAACGGGCTCAGGATCACAAGGATTTTTCTGGCTTTGGTTACCTCTGTGTCCTCTGCGTCCTCTGTGGTGAGAGGGTTTAATGAACCGTGAAGCGATCTACGCAGCCCTATGGACGCAGTTGCAGACCGCCGAGGGCTTCCAGACGGTTTCGCGGCGGCCGATTCTGCCGGACGAGCTGGCGAACGTGGAACAGCCGGCGCTGGCGATGGAAGAGCTGCCCGAGGAGGCGATCCAGCAGCCGGACGGCACCGGAGGCAAGCGCCTGCTGCATATCAATCTGGCGGTCTACTGCCTGCGTCCGGCGGGGCCGCTGGCTTCTTTTGAATCGGAGGACGGCACCGACGCGCCGACGACGCAACTCAACGATCTGCTCGACGCCGTCGAAGCCTGCCTGGCGCCGGCGGCGTATGCAAAGTACCAGGACCTGGGAATCCCGCTGCTGATCCAGCATGCGTGGATCGAGGGCACGATCGAGAAGAACCCGGGGTATCTCTCGACGCAATGCGCGGCGGTGGTGCCGGTGCACATTTTGGCGTACCCCTAGCTGTCAGCCATCAGCCGTCAGCCATGAGCCAAACCGCTGACTTCTGGCTGAAAGCCGAGGGCTGAAGGCTGAGAGCTTTTGAGCAATTGCAATACATAAGGAGAAAAAGCAATGAACATACAGTTTGGAAGCGGCGTGCTGTTCGGCGCTCCCAACGGCGGCAACACCGCAACCAATCCCACGCCCGTACGCTTCGGATTGCTGCAGGACGTGCAGGTCACGTTCAAAGGCGACCTGAAGAAACTCTACGGGCAAAACCAGTTTCCCGCAGCCTCGGCGCGCGGCAAGATTGACGTCAGCGCCAAGGGCAAGCTGGCGGTCATCGATCCGCTGGCCATCAACCAGCTTTACTTCGGCCAGGCGCAGGCCGCCGGGATCACGCTGATCTCCGACCAGGAGCAGCAGAGCATCCCCGCGGCGGCCACGCCGGCGTCGCACGCGACTTCGCACGCCTACGCACTGGGGGCGGTGATCACCGATGGCGCCAATGTCCAGGTGTGCATTGTGGCGGGCACATCGGCGGCAACGGCGCCCGCGTGGAACACTAACATCGGCGGCACGACCGTGGACGGCAC
>JBEKOS010000258.1:0-6592 GCA_049521535.1 Terriglobales bacterium
GGCCGGGGAGGCGAACCTGGTCGCCTATTGCCAAGTCGGGCGTTCCTGGGTTAATAAAAGCATAATCTCTAGTTTCCGAATCGCAAGACCGTGATTGATTCAACCCAACCCGCTTCTGTCGCGAAGGACCTGTACCGCAAATGCCGGGCAAGCGAATTTGGACTGAGCAAGGCAGAATTCGCGAAAGCATTGGCGGAAGCGGCCAACAAATATTTGTCAGGGACTGAATCGCCCACGGAACATGCCAAGTTTTGTGAATCATTACGCCTGGAGGAATTGGCCTTGGCCCGAGCTTGCGCCTTGGGGAGAAACAAAGCCTGGGAGGTGTTCCTATCGCGCTATCGGGCGAAGCTTTACGACATGGCCGGAGCGATTGCCCGCGACAACAGCATCGCACGCGAGTTGGCGGACTCCCTCTATGCCGAACTATACGGCACCAAGTCCCGCGAAAAGCACCGCATCTCCAAGCTGGCGTACTACCTGGGCAAGGGTTCACTCGAAGGCTGGCTGCGCACGGTAATTGCCCAGGAATTTGTAAATAGCTACCGTGCGCAAAAGCGACTGGTCAGCCTTGAGGAGCAGGAAGAGCAAGGCAGGCAATTCGCTGACTCGTCACCGGAACCGCTACCGATCGCTGATGCGCGCGTTGAGCATGCCACGGACGAGGCCTTGGCGTCACTTCCGGCGGAAGATCGTTTTGTGTTGGCGGCCTACTTCCTCGACGGGCGTACATTGGCCGTAGTCGCACGAGTATTGAACGTTCATGAATCCACCATTAGCCGCAAAGTGGACAAACTGACGCGGCAACTACGCAACTCCATAATTAGGCGACTGACGGAGCAAGGAATGGATCGGCGGACGGCCCTGGAAGCAATGGATTCGGATGTACGTGGCATGGCTGTGGATGTAAGATTGCGTCTGGCGCAAGGAGCGGCCGGAGCCGCGTTCAATGGAGAGAAGAGCGGTTAGCAGCTTCGCACGATTTAGCCATGCTCAGTACTCACTAAGTTGTTATGGCAAATTTGCCCAAATCCGTTTTGGCAAGAGTGGCGAGATGGGCCACGCCGGACGACCATCCCGACGCGGACTGGCTGAATGCGTTTTGCGAAAACACGCTTATGACGCAAGAACGCGAAGCGATCCTAGCGCATTTGGCTGAGTGTCGGCTGTGCCGCGACATTGTTTCCTTGGTCAACCCGGATGAGGGCCCACCGGTTCAAGTTGCAGGTAATCCCGGGCGCGCCTGGATGGATTTTGCCTTTCTGCCGGCAAGTGTGCAGTGGGGCGCAGTAGCGGCGGCCGTGGCGCTCATGATTCTCGGCGGCCTATTTTACCGGTCGACCAGGGCAACCGGTAAAGCGCAGCGAACCAGGCAGTCGGCGACCGGATCGCAATCGGAATTGGCGAGAGCGGCACCCGGAAGCCCTCCAGTCGCACCACCGGTTCACCCGTCAGCCTCAGCAAAAGCCGCATCGAGTCCTGCGCTGCCGCAAAAGCAAGTCACGGTTGAAAGACCGGGCGGAGAGGAACCGGTTGTTACGTCCAAGGCCACCAAGGCCAACCACATTGAACCAGCACCCAACCACGGCGATGACCTTACCTACCTGAGCCAAACAGCGCCGGCCCCAGTCATGAATAGCGGCGGCGGATATGGAAATTTCAATGCGAATGGGCCAGCGCTAGCATCGAGTGCCCCCGCCACAAACGGCAGGAACCTAACGAACCCGCGCTTCAAACCGAACAATTCAGGCGCCAATCTCAACGCCGGCGAGACCGGCGTGGCCAACCGCGCGCAGGCCGGGGGCAAAGCGGCGCCGGCGGGGACGCTGTACAAGTCGACTCAGGCATCCACGGCACTGCTTGCAAGCCCTTCGCCCGGTAACGCTCAGCCGCAAAGAGAAGTTGCCAAGCGCCCTCAGACAACTTGGAGTATTTCGCAGGAAGGCAAGCTTATGCGCGGCGTAAACAATGGCGTTCCGGAAGCAGTTGAAATGCCTGGTAACGTCGACTTCTTCGCCTTGGCTGCCGTGGGCGAAGACGTATGGGCCGCCGGAGCAAAGGGCGCCCTGTTCCATTCTGTAGATGACGGCGTCACCTGGCATCGCCTGTCTTCGCCCTCTCCGCAGGATCTGGTCAGCATAGAGTTTAGTGACCATCACGATGGCATCGTCACCGATGCCGATAATACGCATTATTCCACCCATGACGGCGGCCAAAGCTGGCAAAAACTGGGCAACTAGCGGCAGGCCTTTCGGAATCTGCGAACCGATCATAGTTTTTGGATCTTGATACTCTAAAGGAATGGCTGGCCAGCCGATCAAGGCACAACAGAATCCGCCGACGATATCACGCTTGGCCATCGCTTTTCGCGCATTGCGCCACCGGAATTTCCAACTTTTCTTTGCCGGTCAGCTTGTTTCTTTGATCGGAACCTGGATGCAAAGCGTAGCTCAGTCGTGGCTGGTATACCGGCTAACCGGGTCGGCAGTCCTTTTGGGAGCAGTTAGTTTCTCGGCGCAATTCCCGGTCTTTCTGGTGGCGCCGCTGGGTGGGATTATCGCCGACCGCCATAACCGCCGCCGCGTGGTGATCGGAACGCAAACGGTGTCCATGATCCTCGCCGGAATTCTTGCCTGCCTTACGCTATCCAACCGAATCCAGGTTTGGCATATCTTCATCCTGTCGGCGCTTCTGGGATCAGTAAACGCAATCGATATTCCCACTCGGCAGGCGTTTCTTGTGGACATGGTGGGGCGTGAGGACCTGATGAACGCGATTGCCTTGAATTCGTCCATGTTCAACGGGGCACGCATCGTCGGTCCTGCCATTGCGGGCATTCTGGTCGCCGCCATCGGCGAAGGCTGGTGCTTCTTTGCCAATTCAGTCAGTTTTATCGCGGTGATCGCCGGACTCTTTCTGATGAAGATCAAATCGGCAGCGATTGGCGGCACCGCCCAAAGCCCGCTGGAGAATATCAAGGAGGGTTTCCGCTTTGCGTGGAACGCCCGCCCAGTTCGGGCGCTCTTGTTATTGTTGGGATTGGTCAGTCTGGTGGGAATGCCGTATGCGGTGCTCATGCCGATTTTCGCCGGTCAGATTTTGCACGGTGGCGCGCGCGGTCTGGGCATCCTGATGGGCGCCACCGGAGTCGGCGCACTTCTCGGCGCGTTAACATTGGCTGCAAAACGCAACCTTCAGGGCTTGGGGCGCTGGATCACCATCGCTGCTGCCGCCTTTGGCGCCAGCATGATTCTGTTTGCCTCTTCCCGTATCTTCTGGTTGTCAGTAGCATTGCTGGTTCCTTTGGGATTCTCCATGATGCTGCAAATGTCGTCCTCAAATACATTGATCCAGTCGATGGTTCCAGACCGCCTGCGCGGCCGAGTGATGTCCGTTTACTCGATGATGTTCATGGGCATGGCGCCTTTTGGTGCACTATTCGCGGGTTTCGTCGCGAGGGTACTAGGCGCTCCTCTTACTCTTGCAATTGGCGGAGTAGCCTGCATCTGCGGGACGGTGGTGTTCGGCACACGCCTGGCTGGAATACGGTCGGAAGCCCGCCAACTGATCTTAGCCCAGCAAATGGCGGGGGGCGAACCCGCGCACGTGGAGGGGGCGGTCAGCGGTTAGAAGCAATTAGCAAGAAATGCGTTCTTCGGTAATTCGAAAATTACAAATTGCCTGTTGGCAAACTCTTCCCAATGGCTCTCCTCAACTTTACCTTCATCGACATGATGCGCACGACGGAGGCGGCGCTACTGCTGACGCTGATCCTTTTCATCCCCGGCTTTGTGATCGCCTGGCTGGCCAATGTCCTGCAATTCCGGCAGCGCCGGCTGGCCTTGCAGGCTCTACTGAGCACTCCGGTTGGCGTCGCTGTGATGCCAATTGTTACTTTCGTTCTGGGCCGTTATCCCAAAGTTCTGTGGTTGCTATTGGCAGCAACGTGGGTCGCTTTTCTGGCCCTGGCATTCAAGCGACTGATGCACTCAGGCATACCGCACATCCCCGGAGAGGTGAAGCTGGGGGCGGCGATTGTCATGGGCTGGGCTCTACTAGTGTTGCTGGTCCTGTCTGACTGGCAGTGGAATCAGCACTTATATTTCAGCGTCCCTGCCTATGACCACTGCATACGAACAGCGTTCACTGCGGCAGCCACGCGCGGGATTCCCCCCTTGAATCCTCTTTTTGCGGGAGTTCCGGCCGTCCCTCTTCGCTACCACTACTTCTGGATGCTGGTATGCAGCCTGGTGTGTCGCATGACAGGCGTCATGCCTCGGCACGCCATGTATGGCAGCGTGATCTGGGCCGGTATTGCCATGATGTCGCTGATTGGCATCGCTCTGAAATTCGTTGCCGGAGTAACGGTTCGGCTGCCACGCAAGACACTGTTGGGATTTGCGCTGCTGGCGGTAACCGGCCTCGATCTTTTGCCTACGCTCTACCTGTATGCGCGGTACAAGTTGATCCTTATGGACATGGAGTGGTGGAACGTCCAGATAGCATCCTGGGTTGACACTCTTCTATGGACCCCTCATCACATAATGGCCCTGGTTGCGTGTGTAACCGGCTTCCTGGTGCTCCGCCAGACCGCGTTCCGCAAGAGAGAGAATATTGTGAAGGTTGTTGTCGCCGGCATCGCTTTCGCCAGCGCGGCTGGACTTTCCACGTTGGTGGCCTTTACGTTTGCGGTATTCGTTATCAGCTGGATGCTCGTGTCCGTGCATTATGAATGGTGGGATGAGTTCTCTCTGTTTGCCGCAGCCGGTGCTTTAGCATTGCTCATAGCGACGCCGTTTCTGCATATCCTTCTCGGACCGGGAACATCCGCCAGTGCCGGAAGCGGATTTCTAGATATCGCCCTCCGCGAGTTTCCGCTCGCCATAAGTGGCGCCACTCGTTTTCGAGCTGTAAAGCTCGCGCTGCTCCTGCCGGTGAATTATTTCCTGGAGTTGGGATTTTTCCTGGTGGTTGCCACACTCAGGTGGCGATGGATCCGCAAACAAAAGCTACGCGTCGCACGCGACGAGATCGCGCTTTGGACCATGGTGGCTGTAAGCTTTTTGATAGGCTCATTCGTCCGCTCCGCCACGCTGAGCTTCAATGACCTGGGCTGGCGATGCTTTCTTCAGGCACAATTTGTCTTTCTACTGTGGGCAGCCAGCTTGCTCGATGATTGGTGGAGCGATGCGAAGCCACTGCAGCGCCGTACAAGCTTGGGCCGTTCCGCTGTCTATGGGCTGCTCGTTTTAGGAGTCCTCGGCACGGCGTATCAGGTGGCAGTCCTCCGCATCGGACCGATACTCTACGACAAAAATCAAATAAGTTGGGCTCCCAATTGGCTCGATGCGGACCGTCAGATGGGCTTGCGGGTTTTCGCACTGCGTTCTGTCTACGACCAATTGTGGAAGACGCTGCCAGCAAAGACCGTCGTGCAGTACAATCCGCTCACTCCGGCCTACATTCCTCACTTGCTCTATTCGGGGCACAATGCGGCTATGGGATTGCCTCTGTGCGGAACCGCATTCGGAGGCGATATTCACAATTGCAAACCGCGGGTAGATGAGATTGCTTCCCTGTTCGTGACGCCCAAGCCCGCAGACACCGCCCGCCTCGACAGCACCTGCCTGGAGTTCGGAATTAGCGTAATCGTGGTAGCAGACAATGATGCGGTCTGGAACAAACATGACAGTTGGGTCTGGACGCGTGCTCCATTGCAGGCTAATGATCATGCGCGAGCGTTCCAGTGTGGAACTGCCCAAGAAAAGTGATCACCAGTTGGTCCAATTCGACTGGCTTATCCATTCCATCCAGCAAGACGGCCGGTTCGATGATACTTTTGACGGGCGACTTCATGAAAAAGAGAGACTTTACCTCCCTGTATACGCAAGGAGCCCTGCATATCGCCATCTCGATTGAGGCCCGCAACGCCAGGATTTACCAGCAAGCAGTTTGCCGAATTGTTCGGATCATTTTCCGACCCTGATTCCATTGAAATCGCGGATGTGTTTCATGAAATGGCGACTGATAGAAAGTTGTAACTGGCGATCTCAGCGGATGGGCTCGCAAAAGTAATCGGGACCTCGCCCGCTCTAATGCAAGATCGCCCCGTTCCATTCAGTGCCCGCTTCGTCAAACGAATCACAATCCTGCCCTCTGCCTGGGATGGTTCCTCAGACGGTAGAACACGAAATTATTAGTAGAATGTCCGAAAGAGGACGGGGTGCGTCAAGAATATGTCTTTGGGGGAACGGGCCGCGGACAGGTCGGATGAAATCGCTCCAGCACCTGCGCTTGACTGCGTTCGACTGGTCGAGCGCATCCTGGCGGGAGATCAGGCCGCTGAGGAGGCTCTGGTCCGTTATTTTCAGCCGCGGGTCAGCGCCATGCTGCTGGCGCGTACGCGCGATCGCGAGCTTACCCTCGATTTGCAGCAGGAAGTTCTGTGGGAGTCCATTGCCGCCTTGCGCCGCGGTCAGCTCAGGGAGCCCTTAAAGCTCTGTGGTTTCGTGCTGTCAATAGCTCGCAATCGGGTGAATAACCACTTCCGGTCTTCACAACAGCGGCCGCAGATGACGGAACTCCCGGCCAA
>JBEKOS010000259.1:0-6584 GCA_049521535.1 Terriglobales bacterium
CGATCCAGTTCTTGTGGAATGTCGGGGTTCAGCCGTAGCGGAGGCAGCGGAGTTCGATTCAATATCCCGTCGAAGATCACGCCGGCGCTTTCGCCACGGAACGGCAGCGTTCCCGTCGCCATCTCGTACAAAACCACCCCGCAGGAAAACAAGTCCGAGCGTGCGTCCAGTGGTTTGGCGCGAACTTGTTCCGGCGACATATAGCCGGCCGTGCCGACAGTAGAACCTGGGCTGGTCAGGTGCTCTTCCTCGGTCGCTGCTGTCAGGACGTTCTGGCCGGGAGAAGTACCGGCCGTTACCACCTTCGCCAGCCCGAAATCCAGGATTTTGGCATGCCCTCGCCGGGTAATGAAAATGTTGGCAGGTTTGATGTCGCGGTGGACAATCCCTTCGGCATGAGCGGCGTCCAGCGCGTCGGCAATCTCAATCCCCAGACTGAGCAACACATCCGTCTCGACCGGCTTTCCGCTGATTCGCTGTTTCAGCGTCTCGCCATCGAGGTGTTCCATGACGATGAAGGCTTGGCCGTCCTGCTGGCCGATGTCGTAAATTGTGCAAATATTGGGGTGATTCAGCGCGGACGCGGCCTTGGCTTCACGCCGGAAACGCTCCAAGGCGTGGGGGTCCTCCGACAGATCTCCAGGTAAGAACTTTAGGGCAACAAATCGATCCAGCCGTGTGTCCTCGGCCTTGTACACCACGCCCATGCCGCCCCCGCCAATTTTTTCGACGATGCGGTAATGCGAGATGACCTTGCCGATCATTCGGGAAATATCCCACCTTCAGATGGCAACATTCTAGGGATGCGCTGGCAGACAGTCAACGAGTGTACGCACGCGGTCGCGCGGCGTGAAACTGGGCGACCGACCGGCTGCTTTGCGGCAGGGCAACCGTGGCAGTAGGCGGATTGTTGCCCAAGGCGCATTGGGACAACTAAACTCAAATGATTCAAATCAGGAGGCGTGCCATGAAGCTTTCGGTCTTCTGCGGGTTAAGCGTCGATGGCTTTATCGCCCGGCCGGATCACGCGCTCGATTTCTTGCGGACTGGCGAGCAGGAGCCGCACGGCTTCGAAGAATTCTACGGCAGCGTCGATGTCGTCGTGATCGGGCGCAAGACCTTCGAAGTCGTGCTGACATTCGGCAAATGGTTCTATGGCAAGAAACCTGTGGTCGTGCTAAGCAGCCGTCCGATCGATTTCTCATCCGTCAAGAGTGGGATGGTTGAACATATGTCAGGCGAGCCCGCCGAAATTGTGAAGCTGCTCAAGGCCCGCGGCCTCGAACATGCTTATATAGACGGCGGCATCACTATTCAGCGATTCCTGGCGGCCGGACTCATCGACCGGTTGGTGATCACACGCGTGCCCGTACTGATCGGAGAAGGTATCCCGTTGTTTGGCCCGGTGCCGCACGACATCAATCTTCGCCACGTTGCGACGCGCAGCTATCACGGAGGCCTGGTGCAGAGTGAATACGAAGTTGGCGCCGCGCCGTCCACCCGGGCTCGGACGAGGAACACGCTCGCCTCGCAAACGAAATCTCCCGCCGGGCGGAAGCGGAAGTCCCAGTGAAGAATTGCATGATTGCGATCCGGTGAAAGTTATGGCTCTCGTCGTTTTTCTCCGAGGTGTCAATGTAGGCGGGCACCGGACGTTTCGCCCAAGCCTCTTCGCAACGGAACTAAGCGACTATCAAGTTGTGAATGTGGGTGCCGCAGGAACATTTATCGTTCGGAAGCCCGGATCCAGGGCGAAGTTCCGAGCAGCACTGCTCAAGAAGCTGCCCTTCGAAGCGGACATTGCGCTCTGTGACGGTCAAGACCTTTTCCGCCTGGAAAAGGAGAACCCGTTTGGACCCGAGCCGTCGCGCCCCGATATCGTCCGCTTCGTGAGCATCCTGTCGCGACCTGGCCGGAGCCCGACTGCCATTCCATGCACACTTCCGCCAAGTGGGGAGTGGTTCGTGCGAGTGATCGCGTCGAAAAACCAATTCGTCTTGGGAGAGTACCGTCGCCACATGAGGACGATTGGCTATCTCAGCCAGATCGACAAGCTGTTCGGCGTGCCGGCGACCACACGCAACTGGAACACGATCCTTGCGGTTGTACGGATATTAAGGGAAGAGAAAAAAGACTCCTGATTAGAGCCACTTAGAACAGCAAGACAACTTCAGTGTCACGCCCCCGATAAATCCCAGTTCAATTCAGTGCTGATATTGGCGCAGGGGCACATGATTCCCTGATGCTGGTCAAAAAGGAGCGGTACTTGCCAAGATTGATGGGATTGATCGCCCCGAGGAGCGCATGTCAATGCCTTATACAGGCAATCACGAACGTAGAGGGGTCACATCTGGCCCGTGAATGAAACGCCGTCCGCATGCCGGTATGCGCGTTATTCAGAGCGTGGCTCCGATCTTCGCCCCTGGATATGGCGTGATGGTTTCGCGGCCGAGGAGCTGGTCGATGTGGTGCTGCATGTGGAAGATGTAATCTTCGATCACGAATCGAAGCGTAACCGCCGGATTCGTACCGATGAAGCACGGCGCTTCCAATCGGCCATCCGGAATCCTGTCCAGCAGTCCCGCAAGGAGGACGTTATATCGGAACCAGAAATCCATGATCTGCTTCCACTGCATGTTGCGGTATCCATGGAGCCGCACCCAGTCATCCTGCCGGTATCCCGGTCCGCGGAACTCCGATTCGGTCGCGCTCTGAACGAATCGGATATGGTTGTTGGCGGCCGAATCGATCAAGTGCCCAAGTTCCTCCTTTGGGGACCATTTGCCCGGGCCGCGCTCGATAGCGGCGCGTTCCTCCGTCAGGGAGCGGAGATTCGGCAGTTCCCGTTCGATTGTGGTTGTCAGGAGAAGCGAAAGACTGTGAGCCATGCATCATTGTCGCATGCTCGCCCACTCGCCAGCTTGCCACAGCCCCTGCCCTGCAGCTTAGAATTTCGTCAGGAATCATGACAGTCAGCGGGCAGAACCGGAGACTACGCCGGACCGGGGAACAGGCACGGCGCGCCCGGGATTTTTCACCGCCCCAGCGGGCGGCCATGGCCGAAGCGGATGGCGTCGGAGACTGGCTGGTGCGCCTGCTGCCCTGTGCCGCAGTGGGGCTGGCTCTGATCGTGTTTGCCGGCGCTCTGGGCTACCCGTTTGTAGATGATGACCGCCTGATGGTGGTCAACAACCCGGTGCTCCGCTCCTGGACGCAGGTGCCTCAATACTTCGTGGAGGATGCCTGGGGCCATTCCGGGCCGGACGCCATGAGCAACTACTACCGCCCCGCACAGCTTCTTTGGCTGCGGTTGAACTACGCCTGGTTTGACATGTCGCCCGGCGGCTATCATGCGGCTTCGATCGCGCTCCATGCGCTCGCAACCGCTCTGGTCTTTCTGGTGGCTCGGCGGACGCTGAGGGACCGTCTGGCGGCTGGTTTTGCGGCGCTGATCTTTGCCGTTCATCCCATCCACGTTGAGCCGGCCGTTTGGATCTCAGGCGCTACTGAATCCGAGTTGGCAGTCTTTTTCCTGACCGCCGTGCTCTGCTACGTAGTCTGGCGGGAGTGCATGTATTCCGCGGCGAAGAGCGCACGCTGGTGGCTTGGGTTTTCACTGCTCGCGTACGCGCTTGCCCTCTTGACGAAAGAATCCGCCGTCCTTTTGGGCGCCATGTTCGTCATTTATGAGTGGAAATGGCGGCCGGCGGGTGGCCGGCAGGACGCAGATGGCAACCGGCCAATGAAGCCGGAGAATCCATCCGAAGCGCAGACCGCGGAGCGCATAGTAGACGACCAGCGCTCACTGGTAACCAGAATTGCCTCGCGAATGCTGCGGGTGGTTCTGGTGCTCTGGCCGTACGGCGTGGTGGTTGCAGCGTACCTGGCGGCCCGATCCTACGCCCTGCGGGCGTCGCCGCGGGCTGGAAGCGGAGCGTCGCTGACCACAATCCTTCTTACTCTGCCTCAGGTCTTCGTTTTCGATCTCCGAAAGCTGCTGTGGCCGTTTCCGCTGAGCCTCTTTTATCCGCTTCAGATGGTGACTCGGCCGCACCTGGCCAACTTTGTCGTGCCATTGGCGGTTTCGCTGGCTGCGCTCGCCGGACTTTGGATCTGGTCACGCCGCAGTGAAGCTGTGGGATGGGCATGGTGTGGCTCCTGATTCCTCTGGCGACGCCGTTGTTCGGAATCACTCGTTTTCTCTCCTACGACTTGGTCCATGATCGTTTCCTCTATCTGCCGTCCGCCGGGCTGGCAATGCTCGCAGCGGTGGCACTGCGCCGACTGAAGGGCGGCAGCACAATCGGCGGCGTACCCCTGGCGCAGCTTGTCACGGTTCTCGCAGTGATCTGCCTGATGGCAACGCTCACCGTTTCGCATACGAGTCAGTGGTCGAGCGAAGTTGCGCTTTACCGCAACGCGATCGAGGTGGCGCCGCATAGTCTCCTGGCGCTGAATCAGTTGGCCATGGCCGAAGTCAGAGATAATCGCGACTTGCGGGCCGCGCTGAGCATACAGGAGCGCGCCCTGGTGGAGGCTCCGGACGACTTCACCACCCTCGTCCATACCGGAATCATGCGGCGCAACGTCCAGGATTACGACGGCGCGTTGCCGGCGTTATTGCGCGCACGCCAGCTTGAGCCGGACAAACGCGATCCCCATTACTACCTGGGCCTGGTTTATCTGGACAAGGCGCAATATGCGGAGGCGGAAACGGAATTGCGCCAGGCCATCCGGCTGGCGCCGCAGCGGCCCGAACAGCATGTCTATCTCGGATTCGCCCTCGAGCAACAGGGTCGGCTGGAAGAGGCGCGCAACGAGTACCTGGCGGAACTTCAGGTTAACTCGAGCTCGACGAAAGCGCGTCAAGCCCTGGCGACGCTACCACAATAGAATTCTAACAATCGGGAAATCGGGGACTGGAGAGTCGTTCGGTGCAGTGGCTGGTCGAGCTGGATTTCTGTGATGCCTGCTTTAGCGCGATTGTCACGGCATGGCTACGATCCTTCGCTTGGAGCCTGAACAAGATGTGCCACTTGCAAGACAAAGATCGCGATTCGCTGTGTCCATGCATGCCGCGACAGCCCTCACTTTTCTGACGGTCAAAAACCCGTCGCACGCTTGGGCAACGCTTGCACGATTTCAGCAATGCTGGTTTCGGCCGTAATTTCGGTCGTGATCGCTCACCTCTTCGAACCAGCGGCCTCACGCCCGATCAACTTGAAAGGCAGGCCGAACCCAGCATTTTACGTTGATCGCCGATGCGGTGCTCGCGTTCGTTGGCAAATCGCTTCACGCCCGCGAAAATCGAATCGGGGTCGAGATGCGCTTCCGCGATCACTTCCGCTTCGAGGCCGCCGCTTCTCCAGGAATTGTCGAAGTCGGACGTGAGCGAATACTCATCCGTCAACGGACCGAGGTTGCGCAGCGGCCACATGCGTCGCGTGCCTGTTGATACCACCATCAAATCGTAGCGAGCCGCAGGGGGCAGCACGGAATCGCGATACGCCTGCGGCTGGCGATCGAACACATCCTCGCTGATCGCCGCGATCACCTTTACGTTCACACCCGCCGCCTCGAGTTTCGGCAGCACTTTCACGAGATTCACGGTGGAACTTGATCCTTGCGCGATCACGTAACCGTGGCGCGGCTTGTCCGGCGCGAAATCGCGGATTACATACAGACCTTTTGCCGCGGCGCGCAGATCGGGGTCGGCGAAATGGCTGCGGTCCGCGACCGCGAAGTCGGGCCGCGCCACTTCCAGCGTGATGATGCCCACGTGTGGATCACGTGCGGCAATTTCCGCCGCTGCGAAATAGCCCGGAGCGACATCGTTGTAATCCCAAAAGCTCAAGTTGATCGCCTGACCGCGCGGGAACAGCTTCCACACTTGCGGAGCGAAGATGCCGAAGTGGGTGCGCGCGTCCGCCGCGGTTTCAGGACCGGAGTGCGCGGCGAGTATATGCAGCACACCGACGCGGAATTTGCTGTCCTGCTTTTGCTGGCTCCATACCCGTGCCGGAGTGTACATGAGCGGCGTAAACGCTCCGTAGGTGCCGCTCAAGGCCCAAACGCCGGCAAAAGCTTCAGGATCGACGGAAGCGCTCTGGCTCACCAGCCCGATGGCGGTGGAAACATTGCCCGCTTCCTGTATGGGTGCTTTCAGGCGCGTACCCAGCGGATTCTCCGTGGGACTGTAGTGTCCCCACAGACTGCCGTGCTCCACGTTGATCGACTCCGAAAGGTCGGCGGCCACGGTGAAGAATCGCCCGTCCGTGACGTAATTCATCCACTTGATGATTTCGGAAATGGCGCGCCGCGCTCCCGCCACCTCGCCCGGTTTCTTAAACAGGGCAATGTTAACTTGCTTCTCGGCACCGGAAATCGCATTGCGAATGGAGACCTTCTGCGAGTCTTCCGGCAGCGCGGCGACGCGCAGGCGATCGTCGAGGAAGGGATCGCTCGTGGCTGAGATGCGCAACTTCACGTCGTCGCGCACGGTGTCACCGATTTCCACCAGGCGATCGGCGAGGCGATCGCCCAATCCGTTGCGGTCGAGCAGCGACATCACCACGTCGATGTTC
>JBEKOS010000260.1:0-6574 GCA_049521535.1 Terriglobales bacterium
GTCTCCCCTTGAGAGTTTCACCGAATCCGACCGCAGCTTTCTCCAAGACTGCCTTAAGCGATGCGCCCTCAAAGGTAACCGGTCCAGCCGAGGTGTTGGCCGTAACCTTCATGCGGGGCAAGGCTTCGATATCGGTCCGCGATAGGACGACAGGCTTTGCATTCCCGGCCTGAATTGATAGCTGCTGGCATAAGACGATGGCGGCCTGCAACAACAGAGCGCACAGGGCCAAGCAATGGATCGAACGAATTCGCATGTCTTCAGTTTGCATCATTTCGTATCATTCCGGCTAAAAAACCGTTCACAATCTGTATTGCAGGACTTTGCACACCGTACATGCTTGATCCAGGGAGGGGAGAGGGCGCGAACGCGACGTGGAGAGTCAGGAAGCCGGGCCTTGCCCGCGTGTCTTGACAGGGATTTTCTTTCAGACGACAATTCGTTCAAGCTGAATTCGACTGGACGCAAAGGTAACCGGGTTTCGGTCGGCATTCGTTCTGGCACACACTGTAAAGCACGCCCAATTTTGTGGACTAAGGAGAGAACATGCGTACGGCTTCATTGCCTGGCCCAAGGTGTCTGTTTATTTCAAGTGTTTTGCTCATCGCGTCTTTTGCCCTGCCCGCTCTTGCTGAAACCCAGTCCACCGCGGGTTGTACGCCACTGGCAGTTGCCCGCATTGCGGGCGTGATCGACGACAATGTGCGGATCACCTTGAAAGGCCAGGTACATCCGTTGGCGCGGGCGGAGTATGACCAAGGGAGAGTGGATGACACGCTGCCATTGGAGCACATCATGATGATGCTCCAGCGCTCTCCCGAGCAGGAAGTGGCGTTGCAGACGCGCATTGACCAGATGCATAACCGGCGCTCCCAGCAATTTCACCAATGGCTCAGTGCCCCGCAAGTCGGCTCGTGTTATGGCGTCGCGGACCAGGACATTGCCACCGTGAGCGCCTGGCTGCAAGGCTATGGCTTCAAAGTGGACTCGGTTCCCGCAGGTAAAATGCTGATCTTATTCAGCGGAACGGCAGGGCAGGTGCGCCAGGCTTTCCATACTGAGATTCACAACCTATATGTCCACGGTGAACACCACATCGCCAACCTGACTGCGCCGCAGATTCCCGCGGCACTGGCGCCGGTAGTTGCCGGCTTTCATTCGCTGCACAGTTTCTTCCCCAAGCCACTTTTACACGTAGTTGGCCCGGTACAGCGCGACGCGCAGACCAAAGCGTGGCACCCGGTGGCTTCGGATGGGCACGGTGTTTCGACAGATTCGCAGGGTACGCACTCTCTCCTTTCATTTTCCGGCGCGGGGTATGATTGGTTAGCGGTTGGCCCTCAGGACCTCTATACGATTTACAATGAGAGGCCGCTGCTTACGGCGTCTACGCCAATCAATGGCGCTGGACAGACCCTCGCAGTGGTTGAGCCTACCGACATAACTCAAGCGGACGTAACCACTTTCCGCTCGCAATTCGGATTGCCCACATACCCAGCCTCCCCGAACAGTACCCAGGGCGGTGTGAAGTGGATTCAGGGGGTGAGCGGTTACTGCTCCGACCCGGGCAAAATAAGCGATGCTGAACCCGAAGCCGACCTCGACGTGGAATGGATCGGCACGACCGCGCCCAATGCCATCATTGATTTTGTCGCGTGCGCCGATACCTCGACTACTTCCGGCGTCGACTTAGCTGCCACTTATGTCATCAACAGCCTGGACAGCACGGTATCGGCGATCAGTGTTAGTTATGGCATCTGCGAGGCCGATCTGGTTACCAATAGCACCGGATTTCAGACGAACGCCTACTACCAGACGCTATGGGAACAGGCTGTGGCCCAGGGCCAAACGGTTGTAGTGGCGGCCGGCGACAGCGGTGATGATGTTTGCGACCGCGGAAATAGCCCCGATGTTGGTTCTACGGGTCTCTCCGTCAGCGGCATTACTTCGACCCCGTACGACGTCTCGGCGGGCGGCACGGATTTCAGCGATGTTTACGGGGGGAATTATGCAGATTATTGGGACACGAACGACACCTCGCCGTACCTCTCAGCCCTGTCGTATATTCCTGAAAAATCCTGGAATAACAGTTGCGGCAGCGCAACCATAGCGAGCTACCTGGGTGGAACCCCGGAGGAAGTATGCAACGACAGTACCTACGCTATATTCGCCAACCTGAATGGCGGTTCCGGCGGCGTAAGCACGATCTATGGTCTGCCCACGTGGCAGAGCGCGTACGGCGTTGGATTGAGCAGTAACCTTACTTCGACCGCGCATAGAAATGTCCCCGACATCGCCATGTTTGCATCCGGCGGAGTCGCTTCCGACAACTCAGGGTTTGAGCCGGTTTGGTCCCACTTTCTCGTATTGTGCAACTCCGATTCCGGCTTTCCCTGCGACTACGCGAATGGATCGGACGCTTTTGCCATGAACGGAGGAGGCACATCCTTCGTAGCCCCCATCTTTACCGGCATCATCGGACTGATCAATCAAGCGCACCCCTCGGGCAATCCCAGCCAGCCCACGCGCCAGGGCCAGGCCAACTATACGCTTTACGCGCTGGGCACGGCTGAATATGGGACGGCGAGCGCCGAGAATACGTCCACCTCAGAGCCGAGCGTATACACCTGCGAGTCCAACTATCTCGCCATAAGCGCCTATAGCGCCATTTTTCCCGATTGTATTTTCCACGACATCAACCGCACGCCGGTGCGGGGCACAACCACCTGTGTGGGTGCGACCAATACCAACTGCGTGGTTGACAATAACGCCCAACCCTGCACGGCCGGTACCCCGGACTGCGTGGCCACCTCCGGAGACGCGCTCGGGATCCTGGCCACTGGCGCCAGTGTGTCTGATTATGCGTACCCCCAAAGCGCGGGATATAACGCCGTCGGGGGTTTGGGCAGCGTCAATATCGCCAACCTGGTGAACAACTGGACGACCGTTACGCCCCAATTTTCCAGTTCCACCACGGTGGCGGCTGATCCGGCGTCGATTAGCGGATCGGAAACCACTACGCTGACTGCGACCGTGACAGCCACGGGCCGTGGCGGCATCGCGCCTCCGCTGGGAACCGTCAGCTTTTACGCAGGGACCTCCTGTTCGGGCACCGCACTGGGCACGTCCGCGCTGGTTCCGGCGTCCGGTTGCACCACCAGTTGCCATTCCGCCACGTCGTTAGCCGGGGTTACGGGCGCTCAGCTTGGTGGCAATGGCGCCAAGAGCGTGATTGCCTGTTTCAGCGGGGATGGGGCCAATGACGCCCCGTCGAACGGCGGCACAACAGTGACCGTTACCGGGAGCACGGCGACCTCGACCACGACGTTGACTTCGAGCCAGAATCCTTCGACTTCCGGAGGATCAGTGACGTTCACCGCGACGGTTACGCCGTCCGGACCGCCGGCTCCGACCGGAACCGTCAGCTTCACATCAAACGGAGCTGCCATTTCCGGCTGCTCGTCGGTGACGCTGACTTCATCGGTCACGGCTTTGTGCACCACCTCCGCGCTTCCGGTGGGAACCGATACGATTTTGGCGACATACTCGGGCAATGCCAGCTACTCCGGCAGCAGCGGCACTCTTTCGCAACTGGTCAACCCAATTGCTACGCCGGTGCAGTTCTTTTCCGTCACTCCGTGCCGCGTGGTCGATACGCGCAACGCCGACGGTCCGTTCGGCGGTCCGGAACTCACGACCGGCGAAACCCGCAGTTTTACCATTCCTTCCGGCCCGTGCACAGGCATTCCCAGCACCGCTCTGGCGTATTCGCTGAATGTCACGGTGGTTCCACCGGGACCACTGGGGTACCTGACAATTTGGCCCACAGGGGAAGGCCAACCCGTGGTATCTACCCTGAATTCGCTGGATGGCCGCATCAAGGCGAATGCGGCCATTGTCCCCGCGGGAACCTCGGGGGCGGTGAGCGTGTATGTCAACAATACGACCAATGTAGTACTGGACATCGACGGCTACTTTGCGGCCAGCAGCGGCAGTTCGCTGGAGTTCTATCCGCTCACGCCCTGCCGGGTGGCGGACACGCGCAAGAGTACGGGGTACGCACCGGGCCTGGGTTCGCCATCGCTCGTTGCGAATACGGAGCGGGGTTTCCCGATATTAAGCGCCTCGAGTAATACCGTTCCGTGCGAGATTCCATCGACTGCGCAGGCATACTCGCTGAACCTTACGGCGGTGCCGCCGAGCGGCGGGGACCTGGGTTATTTGACGGTGTGGCCGGAGGGAGAATCGCAGCCGCTGGTTTCCACACTGAATGACTTGACCGGGACGGTAGTGGCCAATGCCGCCCTCGTGCCGGCAGGTTCAGGCGGCGGGGTGTCGGTATATCCGAGCAACAACACCGATCTAGTGATTGACGTGAACGGATACTTCGCCCCAGCGGCAACGGGCGGGCTGCAACTCTACACTTTGACTCCCTGTCGCGTACTTGACACGCGCAAGACTACAGGCAACTTCACCGGCGAGCTCACCGTGAACGTCGCCGGCAGCACTTGCGCCCCGCCCGGTACGGCACAGGCTTATGTATTCAACGCCACTGCGGTGCCCTCAGGCGATCTTGGGTACCTTACCTTGTGGCCGGACAGCGAAACTCAACCCGTGGTTTCGACGCTGAATGCGGAGGATGGAGATATCACTTCCAACATGGCGATCGTACCGAATAAGGACGGGAAGACGAATGCGTATGCCAGCGGTACCACGCAATTGGTGCTGGACATTTCGGCTTACTTCGCGCCGTAGACCCGGATGGATGCGAACGGCGTTGGAAGGTCCGAAGCGGTCGCGGCATTCGCGCGGCAACCTGCTGCGCGTCGTTCTTGAGAACCGGGCAGCGCCCCATGCAGTGCGCTGCCCGCCAGTAAGTAAGGTATAGCTGTGCCTTGAGCGCCGGTGTTCAACAAGCTGCGAAATTAGCTCTTCGCGCTCACAGGCGAACGCTTTTCCATTGGCACAAACGGGCGTTGGTGTTGTCCCGTATAAATCTGCCGCGGCCGGGCGATCTTTTGCTCCGGATCCAGGAGCATCTCCTGCCACTGCGCCAGCCAGCCGGCTGTGCGCGGAATGGCAAACAGCGCCGTAAACATCTCCGGCTTGAAGCCCATGGCTTGGTAGATGATCCCAGAGTAAAAGTCCACGTTGGGATACAGCTTGCGCTTGATAAAGTAATCGTCTTCCAGCGCAATCCGCTCCAATTCAAGGGCGATATCGAGCTTGGGATTGCGGCCCGTCACCTGGAACACCTGCTCCGCAGCTCTTTTGATTATCTTGGCGCGTGGATCGTAGTTCTTGTAAACCCGGTGCCCGAAGCCCATCAGTTTGCAATGCCCATCTTTGACCTTCTTCACGTAGGCAGGCACCTTGTCCTTCGAACCAATCTCGTCGAGCATCTTGAGCACTTCTTCGTTGGCTCCGCCATGCAATGGTCCAGAGAGAGCGGCGGCAGCGGCTGCCGTGGACAAGTAAGGATCTGCTTGCGAGCTGCCTACGGAGCGCATGGCGTTGGCGCTGCAATTCTGCTCATGATCGGCATGCAGGATGAACAGGATGTCGAGCGCGCGAGCCATCACGGGATGAGCAACGTACTTGGGCTCAACCATTTTCCATAGCATGTTCATGAAATTTTCGGCGTAGCTCAGATCGTTGTCAGGATAAACATACGGGAAACCCAGGCTGTGCCGGTAAGACATTGCGGCGATGGAGGGCATTTTGCCGATCAGCCGCTTAATCTGCAACAAGCGATTATTGGGATCGAATATCTCTCTGGCTTCCGGATAGACGGTAGCCAGTGCGGCCACTGTGCTCACGAGCATGGCCATGGGGTGGGCATCGTAGCGGAAGCCCTCCATGAACTTCTTGGTGGTCTCGTGCAACATGGTGTGGCGGGTGATCTCATGCACCCAGTTCTTCAGCGCTGCCTCATCCGGGAGTTCTCCGAAAAGCAGCAAGTACGCGACCTCGAGGAAAGTGCAATGCTCCGCCAGAACTTCTATGGGATAACCGCGATACTCCAGGATGCCCTTATCACCGTCGATGAAAGTGACGCTGCTCTGGCAGGAAACGGTATTCGTAAAAGCGGGATCGTACGTCATGAGTCCAAAGTCTTCCGGGCTTGTCTTCATCTGCCGGAAGTCCATTGCACGGATCGTCCCTTTCTCGATGGACAGAGTATAAGTTTGGTTGGTGCGATTGTCAGTAATCGTGAGGGTATCTTGATTCATAAAGTTCCTCCTTAAACGTCAATGCCAGATAGGCAGGAATACCTATCGGTGTGTGACTTTCCGCATGCTGCATATGCACAAAAGATACGGCAACTACGGGCTTTCCCGGAAAATCGTGTCGATACCTGATCCGGGCGCCCACGGGAGGTGTTTGCTAAGCGCTGCCCGGAATCTGATGGCGCGACCGGAAATGCGGCTGTCGCAACCTCGTTGATTCCGATTCGCGCGGTGGCTCCGGCGGCTGGGCTGAGTATTTGGAAGACTCGAATGGAGTGGCCTCCTCGAACGAATGTGAACCCAAAGGCTCTTGTCCGTCTGTGACCGCAATCACGGAAAGCCTC
>JBEKOS010000261.1:0-6561 GCA_049521535.1 Terriglobales bacterium
GTTCGGTAGGGCGATCCCCACTCATTGCTCAGCGAAAAAGGATAGCCATCCGGTGCGATGCGGCCATTGGCCGTAGCGATGATGCCGGATGGAGGATCCAGAACCGAGGGCAGTTGCTCGAATTGCAGGTAGCCCGTCCATTCATGATTATTGTCTGCGCCAGGAACGGGCAGGGCGCCGTCTCCTGCCGCCCGTATGGGAATCATGCCGGTCGCCTGGTATCCGATGTGACCATCCACATCCGCGTAAACGACGTTCTGTGCGGGGCTGGTAAGATGACGCAACGCCAGCCGGAAACTTTCCCAATCGTGCGCGGAATCCAGGTCGAAAAACGGAACCTGCAGTGCATCGGGATCGAAGGCAGTCCACTTGAGAGCCAGCTTGCGCGTTTCCGGCGGGCGAGATTGGCGCTGAGATGACCCAGGGATTAACCCTTCCGGAGAGAGCCCGGAAATAATCGGACCGTGTCGCGTGATGGTAATCTCCACCTCTTCATCGGCGCGGCCATGGACTTTGATCTTCTCCCGTCGTAATTCCGGCCGGTGCCAACCCTCTGGCGTCAGATATTCACCGCTGGCATTAAAGTACTCAACATAGACGTCGGCCACGGATGGACCAAGATTCGTAAAACCCCACGCGATACGCTGGTTGTGCCCTACGATCACAAACGGCATTCCCGGAAGGGAAACGCCTGCGACATCGAAGTCGCCGCTGGTCAGGTGCGCCTCATACCAGACATTGGGAAGCGTATGGGACAGGTGCATGTCGTTGGCGAGCAGTGGCTTTCCCGAGACCGTATGGGCTCCGGACACTACCCAGTTATTGGAGCCGGGAGCCGTTTCGCGTTCCCCGTTTTCCGTTTCATGTTGTACAGGTTGCCAGCCGAGAGCCAACGGCCAAGAGCCAAGAGCGCCGCTAGTTTCCCCGTTTCGCGAAACGGGTTGCGCCGGCTGACCGACAAATGCCGAGAGCCGAGAGCCAGCGGCTCGTTTGCGGCGCGGACGGGGCGCCGGTGGCGGTGGAGGCGCCGGCTGTTCCTCCTCCTGCTGATTCTGGTCCTCCTCCGGTGGCACAAACTCATCATGTCCAGGCAGCACGAGGGGAGGATGATCGCGCCATGACGAATTCGGATACAGGTCGGCAGCCATTTCCGGATCGAGCCGGGCGCTGATGGCCTCGCGGGCCAGTTCATGCGGGAGCGTTTCCAAATTTAACGTCTGCACCATGTTGCCGGCCACCAGCACCGAGTCGGTAACGGTCCAGGGACGGGGCCGGTAGCGAAGCAGCCGGAATTCAATCGGCAAGCGCCCCGACTCGGCAATAAAGGCATTCACTCCGCGCGCATAATCCTCAAAGTATTCCCGCTCCCGTGCCGGCAGGCGCGCGGCGGCGTTTTGGGCAATCATCGGCATCAACAAGGTTCGCTGCTGCCTGTCCAGGGCAACGTAGCGATGGCCGAGCACCTCGGCGAGTTCCCCGGCCCCGTACCGGCGCAGCATGTCCATTTGCCACAGACGGTCCTGTGCGGTGACGTAGCCTTGAGCGAAGAAAAGGTCATCCAGGGTCGCGGCATTGATGTGCGGTACTCCCTGGCGGTCGCGAACCACAGAAACCCTTGCGCCCAGGCCATGAACGGCAATGCTGCCATCCAATTGGGGCAGGGACGATTGGGTTGCAAAATAAAACCATGCCACGGCGCCGGAGGCAATTAGAATGACTGCCAGAAGTGTGAACGCGACCATTCGAAGCGCAAGCCGATAAAAAAGATACCCGTGGGGGCGTGCGACGGCGATGGAAGAAGCATCCATGAGAAAGCACGATTGTACTTAGGATTCGGAAGGTCTGCACCGGATTGGGGACCTGGGGGATGCCGGTCGGGGTTGTTCCGAAGGCTTCTGTACAATGGACGATAGCGAGCGACCGCTCGCCGATTGCCAAAGACACCCATTTAGTGATAACTTTCGCCACTAGTCCTGCAGTAAGGTTTTTCAGGAGAAACAGGAGGGAGTCATGCCACATTTTTGTCCATCCTGCGGTTCGCAGGTTCAAGATAACGTAGCTTTTTGTCCAAGCTGCGGTAAACCCACAGGCCAAGCGGCGAATGCGGGTTACGCCGCTCCCGCTGCAACACCTGCTGTTCCGGCGGTAGCGGCTGGCGGCGGCATGGCCGACAATGTAGCCGGCATGCTGGCGTACATTACGATTATCCCGGCGATCATGTTCCTGGTGATGGAGCCCTACAACAAGAAATCCTTTGTGCGTTTCCACTCGTTCCAGAGCATTTTCTTTTGTGTGGCTATCTTCGTGTTGTGGATTGCCGCATTTATTTTCTCGATGGTGCTCGCGTTTATTCCGATTCTTGGACACCTTGTGGCATTACTCATTTGGTTGCTTCTTTGGGTGGGCGTCTTGATCGTCTGGGTCGTCCTGCTTATCAAGGCCAACCAAGGGCAGATGTGGAAGGTGCCGTTCATTGGGGACATGGCCGAGAAGCAGGCGAATGTAGGCCAGTAGTCCCGGAATTGGGCCAGTAGATCACCGAACTGGACGCTCCTGCGCGCAATCTCCTGCTTGGGCAGGAGCGTCCGTTACGGAAGAATTGGCGCACGCTGATTGGCCCGCAACGGGTTGCTGCCCAAAAACCACTTGACTTTCCCGCCGCAGCACGGTATTCATTAATGCTTTTGTGAAATGCGTCCGCAACCATCGCGGCATCAAAGAGTATTCCGCACGGCTCGCAGCGGATGCGGCGCAGGGAACGGGTACCTGGAAGGGATGGAATGAAGGTCCGGGTTTTTTTTCACGACAACTGTTTCGACGGTGCGTCGTCAGCGGCGCTATTCGCGCGGTTTTACCGCGAACGGATCCGGGCCGACGTCGATTTTCAATTCAGCGGCCTGGTGCACCGTGCCGGCGCACTCTTCGACGAATCCGAGTTTAATGGCGATGAGAATGCCATTGTCGATTTCAAGTACTCGCCGTCGCCCCGGATCACCTGGTGGTTTGATCACCACGAGAGCGCTTTCCTGACTCCGGCCGACGCCGAGCACTACGAGCGCTCGCAAAGCAACCGGCAGTTCTACGATCCAGCCTTCAAGAGTTGCACCAAGTTCGTGGCTACGATCGCCGAACAGCGCTTCGGCTTTGACCCGAAGCCGGCGGCGGAATTGATCCAGTGGGCGGACATCGTTGACGGTGCGCTTTACACCGACGCCAGGACAGCGGTCGAGGTGGCGCATCCGGCGATGAAGCTGACCATGGTGATTGAGACGGCGCCAAATCGGGAATATATTCCCCGGCTGATCGGGGTTCTGGCAAACAAATCGCTGGCGGAAATCATCGAGCTACCCTGGGTCGCCGAACGGATTCCGCCGCTCATGGAAAAGCACCGCAGCACGATTGCGCTCATGCGGGAACGCACGGAATGCAAGGACGGCACCATTTTTTTCGACGTGACGGATACCGAACTCGAGGGCTACAACAAGTTCATCCCCTACTATCTGCACCCGCAGAGCACCTACAGCGTGGGATTGAGCAAGAGCAGCTTCCGCGCTAAAGTTGCGGTCGGATCGAACCCCTGGCCGCCCCAGCCGCCAACCGTGAATCTGGCCAAAATTTGCGAGCGCTATGGCGGCGGCGGCCACGCCCGCGTGGGCGCCATCTCATTCGCGCCGGATCAAATTGGACGTGCCCGCGAAGCTGCTGCCGAGATCGTGGCGGAACTGAGGCGCGCGATTCGCGAACACGAAGGCTGAGGTAAACTGAAGGCGGGCCGCCTTTCTAACGGCCATCTCGCGGCGACCTGCGTCCCTGTAGCTCAGATGGATAGAGCACCTGCCTCCTAAGCAGGGGGTCGGCAGTTCGAATCTGCCCAGGGACGCCATTTTCCTCGCCAGGCGAACATCACTGATCAGCTCGAGCGCCCGCCCCCACAATTCCAAAATGGCCGCCAAGGCCGAGCCACTGACTGAGGGGCTGGCGGTTGGCTTTGATTGGCTTTGTTCTTGGGCGTTTTTGTTGCAACACAAGAGATTCGGAGCTATTTGCGAGTTTACCCAGCGTTCCCGCGCGCTTAAACCAAACACACGCGCTTTACCTTGATGGGCTAACATCTTTTGTGCCTGCGGCACTTTGGTACGGGCTCGCAGATAGGTTCCTTCCCGCGCTGGCCGCAAAGGGTGCGGCGGAAGACGAGGCTAGACAAGGAGGCGGCGAAGGGCTGCGGGATTCTGAAGAATCGACTCGAGTGTCACAGTATATTGTCTGTGTGATTGGGGAAACCGGAAGGCAAAATGGAAATTCCGGTACGAATAAACGGGCACATAATGGCTAAGCATGTCATGAAGAAAAGCAAATGGATCGTATTTTCAGTGGCCCTGCTTCTGGTTTCGGGCGTGCAGGAAGCTCAGCAAAAGGGGCAGGTTCTGAATCAACAGGCCCGGCAGTCCCCCAAAATACATGAATTCAATTGGCAACAATCTCTCCTACTCCCTTGGGGCGATCCCCGAATTTATCCGATCGGAGGTACCGAGATTCGCGCATTGGCGGCCTTCGAGGGCAAGCTCTTCGCGGCGAATGGCTACTGGATGGATACCGAGCGGGAAAACCCGACTTTGCCGGGAGCCCAAGTATTGCGATTGGACGGCCCTGGTTCGGCGTGGCAAGTGGATCTTGAACTTACCGACAGGACCCCGAGGGGACTAAGGCTGTACCAGGCGATCTCGACCCTTCAAAGGGTGCGTTTCACTACGGATGGCGCCGGCCGACCGCTTTCCGAACCCATTGATCTTCTCCTCGCCGGCGTCTGGAAGCGCGGTCCCGGTCTCGACGTCTTTGCGCACGCTGTCGGGCACGGTTGGTCCAAGATCCCGATTGTCGGGCAGGAAAACGCACCGCGCGGTACCCAGGTTCGAGCTTTTTCCTTGCACAAGGATCGAATCACCGGTGTCGACTTAGTTTTTGCCGGCGCGACAAATGCCAGCATATTCACCGGAACCTATGGTTCTACGCGTCGAAACATCACCTGGAACCCGCAAGCGGAACTGCGAGGGGATTTTAACCGCAATCTGTCCGGCGCAAAGGGCCGTGTGTCGAGCTTCGCCGAATGCAACGGAAAACTCTATGCGGGGGCTTATGACACGATTTACGAAAGAGTGGACGGTCCTTCTCCCGTTTGGAGGCAAGTTTTCATAACGACCATTCATGCACAAAACAGCAACTCCGTCACCGGTCTTCGTGGCTTGACCTGCATTCGCGCGCCTTCCGGCTCGAATGTTTTATTGGCAAGCGTGGAAGACAATCCGGCGCGCATCTATCGCATTGACCCTAATCAACTCCACTCTGGGGGCGGAAACAACGCGACCCAGGAACTCGATGTATCCTCCTATTTGAGCGAGGCTCTCGGCACGAAAGCAACGTATGCCATTGTCGCTTACAATGACATGACTCCATATCCGGGTTCTTCAGAGTTCTGCCCCAACCTACTTATGGGTTTTGAGGTGAACACGCCGCAAGCTCCTCAGACATTCTTTCGCCATGATGTTGCCGCCCATTATCTTGTGCGCGACTGCAATGGCGGCTATGCTGTGCGCGAGATACGCGATTTTCAAACCGCGCCGAAGCCGCGGTTGGTGTCTGTGCGTACGCTCGCAATGTCGCCTTTTTTGTCGGACCCTCCCGGCACCATCTATGCCGGAGGGTTCGATGCGAACGCTGAGCCAGTGCACAATACGGCTTGGCTTTATAAAGGCATTCCTGTTCCAGCGTCTCAGTGATTGGGCAAGAGCAAAATGATTAAATGACGCAAGTAGTCTGTCTCATGACGCCAGCAGGAAGCGGGATCGAGCGTTGGACCTTTGCATTTTGGCGTATCTGGTTGGGACTGCCTCCTGCGGCCCCGCGTGCTCCTTTTTCATTTCCAAGCCCGGCCCTACTGAGAGAGCCGCGGGCTGTATGTGACATTGGCGCACTTTGCCGGCCTCGCTGCGGTACTTTCGTCATGTTTGTAATTGATCGAATCGTGAATGACATTTTCACATATGGCCTCTTCCTGCTTCGAGTTCCTGGGCCTTCCATGTCGCCCCTAAGGGGCTCAGTGATATTTTGCAAGCGTACCCAGGGTTCCCCCGCGCTTAAACCATAGCGTGCGCGCTCCACCCCGGGTTATTGTCTGCGCTCTGCGGGACTGGGGATGAAGAAAATGTCATCTGCCGGAAAAGACGCTGTAATCTTCGCGAAGTATGTTGTTCTTGGGTTCATGAGCGTCCCGTGCTTCAATGCTGTCTCGATCATCCTCCTAAGGCCGGGGATAGTCTCAATCGTGCCGGGTTGCGCGCGACCGTCGCTTCCCCGAACAAAGGGTTTCTGCGCACGCACTCCCCATCGCGCGGCGACCACGGCACGATTGAGACTACCTCGGCGCCTTCTCGGGCATTCCCAGCATTGACCGTCGAGCGGGGCGGCCGAGGCTGCAGAGTTTTTCCGGGCAGCAGTGTTCCTGGAACGGCTCCGCCTTTCGTGGGATTTGTTCGGCTGCCGGCTAACTTCGGGATGTCAATTGTT
>JBEKOS010000262.1:0-6516 GCA_049521535.1 Terriglobales bacterium
CCAAAGAAAACCAGGTAATAAACGTAGGTCGAGATTCGGCGCAGCCGTTGGCTAAGCTCGAATTTTGCTATGGTACCGACCATAAGGACAACACCTACCGCAGAGTCACAGAGACACAGAGAGAAGCTTGCCGTTGCCAGTTTCCAGTTCGCCGCCGGAACCCGGCTCCAAACTTTGGCCTGCCAACTGTGAACGACTTTTCATGGTTTTTCTCTGTGTCTCTGTGTCTCTGTGGTGGATTTTATTCAGCCTCAGTTCGCCGCGGTGCTCTCCGGAGCGTGCAAGAAGCCCTTGATGGTGGCGAAGTACAGGTCCTCAAGGTCAGGCGACACGATCTCAAAGCCTGCCTCCGGCTGTTCGTCGCTCAATACGTGGACCATCGTCTGGCCGGCAAACAGGCGCATGGAGATGATCGGAAGCTTGTCTCGACCGGCGGAAAGCTCCTCGCGAGTCATCGACTTGCGCCAGACCTTGCCTGCCAGACCCGCAACCAGCGCGGCGGGGTCACCCGTCATGCGAACCCGGCCTTCATGAATCACGGCCATCGCACGGCATAAATCGCTCACGTCAGAAACAATATGGGTGGAAAGAATGACGATGATGTTCTCACCAATGGCGCTCAGCAGATTATGGAAGCGCACTCGCTCCTCCGGGTCAAGGCCGGCGGTGGGCTCGTCCACGATAATGAGCCGGGGGCTGCCAAGGAGGGCCTGGGCAATGCCAAACCGTTGCTTCATGCCGCCTGAAAAGCTCCCCAGAGCCTGTCGGCGCTGGTCGTATAGATTCGTCTGACGAAGGAGGGCCATGACCATTTCGCGCCTCTGCCGGGCGTCGTGAATGCCTTTGAGGCTGGCAAAATGCGTAAGCATCTCCTCCGCCGACACTTTGGGGTAAAGGCCGAATTCCTGCGGCAGGTAACCCAGTACTTGCCGCACCGATTCCTTTTGGCGCAGGACGTCGATGTCCCCCATGACAACGGTGCCCTTGTCCGCTTCCTGCAGGGTCGCCAGGATGCGCATCAGGGTCGATTTCCCGGCGCCGTTCGGACCGAGTAAGCCGAACATGCCCTGGGGGATACGCAAACTAACGTCTTGCAGCGCTTGTGTCCCGTTAGGATAGCGCTTGGAGAGATGCTCTATCTGCAATTCCATGTAGGTTCCGTATGAGTATATACGCGCCAAATGAGGAAAGGTTTCGCTCGGAGTTCCGCTTTGGGCCAATTTGAACGTGAATTCTTAACGTAGCTCAGGCATCCCCTATAGTGGATAACGGCATCAAACTTCACGTGAGCACTAGCTTGAAAGGCGCCTGCCGGTCATGCGTAATCGCAGTCATCGCGGCATTAGCTTTTTCAGGAGCCGCATTGTTTTCGCCGCTGAGCGCAACTCCCATTCGCCCGGACCCGAAGAAGGTCGTAGCCGAACCGAAACCGCCGATAGAGTTTCCGCCGGCCAGGGCCGGCTGGAATGGATCGGAAGTCGCTCCCAAGCCGGCTCCAAATCCGACGTTCGAGCGCTACGGTCCGGCCGGTACGGCCCGGGAGATACAGGAATCCGTTAAGACGATGGCGATGCCCGATTTGCGGGCCGTTGCGGCCATCTTGTTGCTGATTCTGCTTCTGCGCCGGGTTCGGAAGAAACAGCAATCTGCATTCCGTAGTCAGCCTTCAGTCTGAGCGGTTGAATGCACTGATTGCCGCTGCACTCGCAAGTTCAGCCGATGCTGTTCCCTTTTAATGCCTGCTGACTTCTGCATGTCGTGCTTGCTGACTGCTGACGGCTCTTTGCTTCTCTCCGCCGCTTGCCGAACTTAATCGTGCGCCCATAGAATAAAGTCCGTTCCTATCCAGCCCGGTCCTGGGCCCTGCCGGTGCCCTACTCGGCGGCAGATTTGGGTGCGGATGCAGGACGGAGGACAAATGCACTTAAAAGTTGGAGATTACGCGCCGGATTTTGAACTGAACGGCGTACTTGGGGAACACCGGCGGAAATTCAAGCTCAGCGACTACCGGGGCAGCAAGCACGTCGTTATCGCATTCTACCCCGTCGATTTCAGCCCGGCTTGCACGCAGCAGATGCCGGCCTATCAGGCCGTCCTGCAGAGGTTCACCGACTTGAATGCCCAGATTCTGGGAATCAGCCCCGATTCTCCGTACAGTCACATAGCCTGGCAGCGGCATGAGATCGGATGGCTGGATTATCCATTGTTGTGTGATTTCTGGCCGCACGGCGAGGTGGCGGAAAAATACGGCGTGCGCCGCGAGAATCCCATGCCCTTGCCCGGTATCAGCGAACGCGCGGTATTCGTGACCGATATGGAAGGCAAGGTTGCTTTCGCGCGGATTTACGACTTGGGCGAAGTGCCGCCGTACGACGATATCCTTGAGGTTCTACATCGGTTGAACGAGAAGAGGTAAGCAGAAGACAAACGGCCGGAGAACGGAGGAAACCTGGAATTTCGGGGTTCTCGCTCCTTGCTGTCGATTTGCCTGCTTAAGGATTCATCCTGTAAAATCAATCTTTTGGGAGAGGTTACGATTCACCATGAAGGCAGCAATTCATCCCCTATATAGTGAAGTCCGGGTACACTGCGCGTGCGGAAGTACGTTTACGACACGCTCTACGCATAAGGGAGATATTAGCGTGGAAATCTGCTCGGCATGCCATCCTTTTTTTACTGGTAAACAGAAGATCCTGGACACCGCTGGCCGCATTGAGCGCTTCCGGCGCAAGTACGCCAAGGCGGAAAAGAAGTAGCCACCACCCTGTTTGTGCTGTCCTTTGGCCACCCAAGATTCGGACTGGTCGGATTTTGGGCTTACTTTGTACATGAGAAGGGGTATTTGCGGCGAGAGTCGAGGCTGATTGCCTTGTCTTTGACAGGTGTTGCACGGAAGGACACACACTGTTGCTTAGTTCGTTAGGATTAAGGTGGTATTGACATACTTGGTTCAATTTGGTGTAATCGCCTTTCTCCAGGCATTCTGCTCGGCGGAGCCAAAACGCCGGGGGCTTTGTCTGTTGCCGAAGTGAGACGCCTCCAAGCAACCACTTTGCGGCGTATCTGTTGTTTTCGGCCAAGAGCCACGGGGCCCGTATGAATTCCAAGTCGGAATGACAAACCAAAGTTAAGAACTCAGGCGGCAGGTCGCTTCCTGATTTTGGTGCTCGATTTCCGGTTTTGTGGAGGTTATTTTGCGTAAACGATTCTATGTCTTGTTTGTTGCGCGCGATGCGGAAGGAGAGCTCCGCAAGATCCACGTTCCTTTGCACTATCTATATGTTTTCCTGGCCGGAGCGGTCTTGGGCATGTTGATGATCACCGGCATTGCCGGCTCGTATACCCGCATGGCGCTAAAGGTAGCACGCTTCAACCAGCTCCAATCGGAGAAGGAACAGCTAAAGACCCGTTATCAACACCTGGAAAAAGTCGACAAGGAGAAAGATATTCAGGTGGCATCGCTGGGATCTCTCGCCAGCGAGGTTTCGGCATTGTATGGATTAAAATCCGGCGCCACGCCTTTGGCGGCCGGCGATAACCTCGACCATCAGCAGGTCCTTTCCTCTTTCGACCAGTTGGATGCGCTTCGGAACACCGCCCTGAATGGAGCTGCCACGGTCGGAATCCGGCAGGAAAGCGCCATTAGTTCCTCCCTTTCTCTTTCAACGGCTGATTGGGTGCGCTTGGCGGATGCTCCCTCGCTCTGGCCGGTGGACGGCCAAATTACGGCGCCCTTTGGCCAACGAATCGACCCGTTCAACGGTGAAGGTGCGTTCCATCGCGGGGTTGATATTTCCTGTTCGTACGGCCACAGGGTTGTGGCTCCGGCAGACGGGAAAGTTTCCTATGCCGATTTCTACAGCGGCTATGGCCGGATGATCGTTCTCGAACACGGATACGGTATCTCCACCCGCTACGGCCATTTATCCAGCTTTAGCGTCGCTGACGGCGAGACGGTGAAGCGTGGCGACGTGATCGGCTATGTGGGAATGAGCGGCAAATCGACGGGTCCGCACCTTCATTATGAAGTTTGGGTGCACAATACACCGGTCAATCCTTACAAGTTTCTCCGAACCACCAGCGCCAGCGCCCGTTTGTCTCATGCGTCAACCGGTGGTGAGTAGTCGTCTTTGCCTCGGTGTGCCGTCAGGGAAACTTGAGAAGTCACACTATCGAGGGTGAGAGACGAACTCATTCTCTGCAATGATGAATCGCCAAAGTGGCTCGACCGCTTTGGCGATTCCAATTCGCGGTGTCTTCGCAACTCCGCGTGGGCGAAAACCATCGTCCATCATTAGCAGGTCTGATTCCTTCGAAACCAGGTCTTTGCCGTTATCGCGGCTGCGCGTGATGCCGAAGGCTTGACTCAACATTCCCGGACCTCCGGTCAGTCTGCGGTTCGGCGCGAGTGAGGCTCCCGGGATTCCGCGCCTGCGAGCCATGGTTTCCAGGCCGCACTCTGGTTGTAGCGCGCGAATGAGTACGCCTCCGGCTGTGCCCGGCGGCAGGCAGGAAACGTTCATGCAATGGTAATAGCCGTAGATCAGGTAGACGTACGCGTACCCCGGGGGGCCAAACAAGACCGCATTGCGATTGGTCTTGCCGGCGGCAGCGTGCGCCGCGGCGTCCCCTTCACCCAGGTAGGCTTCCGTTTCCACGATGCGCCCGGTCAGTAGTTCTCCGGGCGTATTCCGGACCAGCAATTTTCCCAGAAGCTGGCGTGCCACCCGCCGCGGGTCGCGGTCGAAGAAATCTCGCGCAAGCAATCTTGCCTGCTCGGGTAGGCGGGTATGAGTGGCCAAGATTTACCTATTTCAGGGTAGCCAATACTTCCTCGACGTGTCCGTCAACCTTCACTTTGGGAAAGATCCGGGCGATCTTGCCGTCGGGCCCGATCAGGAAGGTGGTGCGCTCAATCCCAATGCTCTTCTTGCCATACATGTTCTTCTCTTTGAGCACACCGTAGGCTTCGCAGACTTTGCGGTCTGTATCCGCCAACAGAGTAAACGGGAGGTCATACTTTTCCTGGAATTTCTTTTGCTTCTCGGGTGTGTCAGCGGAAATGCCGAGCACTACGGCGCCCGCCTTTTGCAGTTTGCTGTATGCGTCGCGGAACCCGCACGCCTCGATCGTTCAACCAGGGGTATCCGCCTTGGGGAAGAAAAACAAAACCACGTTGCGGCCCCGATAGTCTTTTAGCGCCACCTTGTGGTTGTTTTCGTCCAACACTTCGAATTCCGGTGCTTTATCATTGATTTGCATAGCTGTAATACCAGTCTTCCGAACCGTGAGATTCTACGTAAATTCGTGGTCGAAACGATTCTTCGTTCTGCTTCTTTGTCTTTGCGTCTCTGTGCTGAATTTTACACTCCTCGCGCAACGGCAGGCCACCACTCGCGCGACCAGCAGCCTGCGCGCAACGGCCTTGGTGGAAATTGCCCGTGACGGCCGCGCCCGCCTGGTGCCAGTCGTCTTGAAAGAAGGGGACCGTTTCTTCGATGCGGCTTTGTACAGGGCAAATCCGCGGCCCATGGCGCTCGATCCAGGCGTGGTCTATGAGGCCACCAGCAGCGGAGAATCCGTCGGCTTGTTTACAGTAAACACCGCACAACAGGTGCAGGGCGTCTGGGTGGGACTAGGGGAATGGCATCCGAAGCTGCCGGGCGAGCCGGACGTTCCCGAGAAGAAAGCGGGCCCATCACATTCGCGCAGCGAATCTGATGCAGACGCTCCGCCGAGATTGACTCGATCAAAGCCTTCAGAGACGTCGTCACCTCCTGACAGTAATCAAGGCACAAGTGCAAAGAGTCCGGATGCGCCTTCAGGAAGCTCCCCCACGAACTCAAAGCCCCAGGCCGCAAGCACCAAACAATCCGCGGAACCGCCTTTGCCGGCGGATGACAGTGGCCGGCCCACATTACGGAGAGGAAAGCCCGCGGCTCAGAGTAACGACGACCAGTCGCCTGTAATTGCGGAAAAGCCCGGGGCGGTTGCCAACCATCCAGCTCTGCCAGTGGTTAGCGGTAGCGCTGCCAGTCCGGTTTCCGCGTCGCCTGCTCCAAAGACTGTTGAAGTCCTCACCGCGGTGTCCGACGCCGCTGGACCCAAACCGCGAACTTACGCTTTTCCGCTTAAGTCCGACGAACTTGCCAAATGCCGGAAATCGCTTAGACAAACGGCATATGATGCCATTCGCAAATGGGCTGCAATCCGGCCTCAGCATAAGCCCGCTGCTCTTTCGGCTTTCAGTGACGAGCAGATTCAGGTTTTTGATGTGACCACCAGCAACGAGCCCGAATTGGTGCTCTCGGCAGCTCTTCCGGAATCGCTGACCGCAGGAGTGCCCACGTCTTTTCGTTACTATGCCACCGTCGTGGCGCGCTTGGACATGTACGGTGACCTTCACACCTTACTGGTACAGGCCACTGACAGTGCTCATCTGGACGAGTATCCGCGCCTGGAATTGATCGATGTTGTCGACGCCGAAGGTTCCGGCATCGGCCAGTTCTTGTTTCG
>JBEKOS010000263.1:0-6500 GCA_049521535.1 Terriglobales bacterium
ATCTCAAACTGAAGAATGGATGCCGGCATTTCGTCATTCCCGAAATCATAGGGGTCTTTGTGAGCCGGTACCCATGCATGAACTGTCCACACAAGCGGGTGACAGGAGGATTCGTTCTTCCCGTCTGCCTAACCCTTAGCCTGCTGCATTCATGACCAATAAGGAGAAATCGTGATCCGAAGATTCAGTGTATGTTTGCTCACAATCGTCGCGATTGTGTCGGTCTTTAACACCGTATGCCAGGCGCAGCCACAGACACTGTTGACGCGCCATGTGCGGGAAGCAGTTGTCAATGGGCAGGCCAGGTCGGTTGGCCGGCTCCCTGCAAATCAATCCATGCATATCGACATTGTTCTGCCGGTGCGCGATGAGGCGGAACTGGGCGATCTTGTGCAACAGCTCAACGACCGTTCAAGCACCAGCTACCACAAATTCCTGACACCGGCTGATTTCACCTTGAAGTTTGGCCCGAGCCAGGAGCAATGGGATGCCCTGGTCGCGTTCGCGAAGGCGAACGGCTTTGAAATCGTCAGCGGCTCCCGCGATGCCATGGATCTGCGGCTCATCGGTACAGTGGCCAGCATCGAGCAGGCTTTCCATGTGGTTGTAGGGGTCTATCAGCACCCCACCGAAGACCGCACCTTCTACGCGATCGACCGGGAACCCACGGTCGACCTGCCCTTCCAGTTGTGGCACATCTCGGGCCTCGACAACTATTCGATCCCGCATCCGATGTTTGTTAAGAAGAGCCAGAGCTCGAACGCCGAGCTTCATGTGCACCCCCTGGCCACCACCGGTTCCTGTCCGTCAGCATCTTTCTGCGGCAGCGACATGCGAGCGGCGTACTATGGTGGAACCCTCACCGGCACCGGGCAAAACGTCGCACTGTTTGAGTATGAAGGTACTGACCTGGCCGATCTGACCACGTATTACAAGAACGCTGGTCAAACCGAGCCGTTCACTCCTACCTTGATCTCCACCGATGGGACCAGTACTAGCTGCACTGAAAAGAGCGGCAGTTGTGACGATACCGAACAGACACTCGACATGACTCAGGCTATGGGCATGGCCCCCGGCATGACCATGTTGTATATGTACGTCGGCTCCACCGACACCGCCATCATCAGCGCCATGACGGTGACAACAGATGCACCGTTGTCCAAGCAAATAAGCTGCTCGTGGGGCTGGACTCCGGCGGATGCCAGCACTCTCGACCCGTACTTCGAGAAGATGGCGTCGCAAGGCCAGAACTTCTTCGCCGCCTCCGGCGACAGCAGCACCTGGTCATCGAGCAATGAAGCCTGGCCGGCGGACGATGCCAATGTCGTGTCGGTCGGCGGCACGGACTTGACGACTGCCAGCGCCGGGGGCGCCTGGAGCTCGGAAACCGCCTGGTCTGACTCCGGTGGAGGAATTTCGCCGGACAGCATTGCGATTCCTTCGTGGCAGACCAGCTACATCAACTTCAGCACTTGCACGAGCTGCTCCAAGACCCTGCGTAACGGTCCGGACGTCTCGGCAAATGCGAATTTTACCTTTTACGTTTGCGCTGATCAGACCACTTGCACGGCCAACGATTACGGTGGCACCAGCTTTGCGGCGCCGATGTGGGCCGGCTATCTGGCTTTGGCCAATCAACAGGCGGCGGCCAATGGCGACACGATCGGCTTCATCGATCCGCTCATCTACGCGGCTGCAGCGGGCTCAAGCTACAGCACCCTGTTCCATGACATCACCAGCGGAACCAGCGGCAGCTACTCGGCGACCAAGGGCTACGATCTGGTGACCGGCTGGGGCAGCCCGAACGGAGCCGGCTTGATCAACCTGCTGGCGCCGGCTTCCAGTTCGCCTAACTTCACCATTTCCGCTTCGCCCACCACGGTTTCAGTGCAACAGGGCAATAACGGAACCTCTACCATCACGACCGCCGTCTCTGGCGGCTTTGACTCGGCGATTGCTCTTTCGGCGACCGGCCAGCCGACCGGCGTGACCGTGAGCTTTAGTCCAACTTCCATTGCCGCGCCGGGTTCGGGCACGTCAACGATGACCATGGCCGTGGCCTCAACGACTGCGACCGGAACCTACACCATCACGGTAAGCGGGAACGGCGACAGCATTACCAATACAACGACTGTCACGCTGACGGTGACGGCGGCGCCGGTTCCCAGCTTTACGCTCACTGCCTCGCCCACTTCGGTCTCAGTGGTGCAGGGCAACAACGGCACTTCCACGATCACTACGGCCGTCTCCGGCGGCTTTGATTCGGCGATTGCCCTTTCGGCAACCGGCCAGCCGACCGGCGTGACCGTGAGCTTTAGTCCCACTTCCATTGCCGCGCCGGGTTCAGGCACGTCAACCATGACTATGGCGGTGGCTTCGACGACTGCGACCGGAACCTACACCATCACTGTGAGTGGGACCGGCGACAGCATCACCCACACGGCGACGGTCGCATTGACTGTGACCTCAGCGCCAGTTGCTGGTTTCACCGTTAGCGCCTCGCCCACTTCGCTCACCGTACTCCAGGGGAGCAAAGGGACCAGCACAATCACCGTCACCAGCCAGAACAGCTTCAATTCCGCCACCACGCTTAGCGCGACCGGCCTGCCCAGCGGCGTGACGGCGGCATTCTCAACCAACCCGGTGACTCCGCCGGCGAACGGCAGCGCGACCTCAACCCTCACGCTCACCGCGTCCTCGACGGCAACCCTCGGAACCGCCACGATCACCGTGACGGGAACCTCAGGCTCGCTCAGCAACAGCGCCAGCATCGCTTTGACGGTGAGCGCGTCTACCGGAGCTGTACAGGCTACCGGCAGCTTTGTTTTTAGCTCCGTACCCACCAAGGACGCCATTACCAATTGCTCCGACGCCGAATTGCTGCTGGGCGGCAGAGTTTACACCTTCATTCTTCCGTCGCACTGGCCGACGTATTACGACGGCTATTGCACCACGGAGGTGAACGTATTGATTGGAACGACGGTGGCCAACACCGCCCAGAACCTTGCGGTCGCGATCAACAACTCCGGCACCTGCGGCACCACCGCGGGAGGCAACGGCAGTTGCTACTACGACTACAAGGTGAGCGGAGGAAATGGCTATGTAACCGCCGCGGCAAGCGCCGGCAAGGTTACGCTGACCGCGATTCCCGTCGGAACGGCAGGGAACTGCGCTTACACCTGCACAAGCTGGACCAACTGCGAGTGCTTTGACACTTCCTATGGCGCCGAAAGCAATTTGGGTTGGGTGACGGATGCGGAAGTGTCCTACATCCCAATCACAAACAATTACGGGCCGCTAAGTGGCGGGGAAAACGCGAGCGTGCTTTCTGCGGTCACATGGTTCCATCAGCTCCCGAGCACCGAGTCGGGTGGAGTAAAGTAGTCGAGCCGGGTGCCTGCTCTTTTCTGTTAGCAGGCATTGATCCGGCAACAACCTGATTCCGTGGCACCAACTAATCGAGCCGGCCCCCAAAAAAGGCCGGCTCGATGTTTGTTGGTATTGATCTGTCTCTGCCCCGCGCGAACAACGCCCGGCGTTGCGGGAACTGTTAACCAGGAACTGCAAACTGTAGACTGTGAACTGATATGGCATATAGCGACTTGCGCGAGTGGATTGCTGCACTCGACAGTGCGGGCGAACTGCGGCGGATAAAGGCCGCGGTTGATCCCGTCCTTGAAATCACCGAGATCACCGATCGCGTCTCCAAGGCGGGCGGGCCGGCGCTGCTGTTCGAAAATGTGAAGGGCCATCCCGGCATTCCGGTTCTGATCAACCAGTTTGGCTCGAGGCGTCGGATGAATCTGGCGTTAGGCGTCAATTCCCTTGATGAGGTCGCCGGCCGGTTGCGGCAATTCCTGGACGTGAAGTCGCCCGAGGGCTTGATCGAGAAACTCAAGATGCTGCCGATGCTGGCCGAGATGGGGAGGTTCTTTCCTAAAACCGTCTCGAGCGGGCCCTGCAAGGAAGTCATCCGGCGCGACAATTTTTCCCTGCATCATATTCCAATCCTGAAATGCTGGCCTCAGGATGCCGGCCGGTTTATCACCCTGCCGTGTGTCATCTCGCGCGACCCCCGCACCGGCAAGCGCAATGTCGGCATGTATCGCATGCAGGTCTTCGACGAGCGCACCACCGGAATGCACTGGCAGCGCCAAAAGGTGGGGGCCGAACATTACCGGGAGAGGATGCGCGCCGCCGCCGCGACTCCCGGTGCTTCGGCGTCGTCCTCGGTCGATATCATGGCCCGGACTTCGGGGGGGGCACGGCTGGCCGGCGGCGCGGACCCGGCCGAAGGAGAAGCGCCGAAAGGCAGAATGGAGGTTGCCGTTGCGATCGGCACCGATCCGGCGCTGACCTTTGCGGCCATCGTGCCGGCGCCCCCGGACGTGGAGGAGTATCTGATTGCCGGGTTCCTGCGAGGCAGTCCGGTGGAGCTGGTGAAATGTGAAACCGTCGATTTGGAAGTCCCCGCTCACGCGGAGATCGTGCTCGAGGGCTACGTCAATCTCGACGAACTGCGCTCGGAAGGGCCGTTTGGCGATCACACCGGCTTCTATTCGCTCGCCGATCTTTATCCGGTCTTTCACCTAACCTGCGTCACCCACCGCAACAACCCGATATACGCGACCACCATTGTCGGCAAGCCCCCCATGGAAGACGCCTGGATGGGCAAGGCCGTGGAGCGTATCTTTCTGCCGCTGATGAAGCTCACCCTGCCCGAGATCGTCGACGTGAACCTGCCGGTGGAAGCCGTATTTCACAACCTGATGATCGTCTCGATCAAAAAATCCTATCCCGGCCACGCGCGCAAGGTGATGAACGGCATCTGGGCAATGGGCCAGGCCATGTTCACCAAATGCGTAATCGTGGTGGACGAAGACTGCGACGTGCAGGACATGCGCGCCGTGGTGTTGAGGGTGACCAACAACATTGATCCGGAGCGGGACATCCAGTTCACGCTAGGCCCGGTGGATTCGCTCGACCATTCCTCGCGCCTGCCCGATTTCGGCTCGAAGATGGGAATTGACGGCACCCGTAAGTGGCCCAGCGAGGGCTTTAGCCGTCCCTGGCCGGATGAGATCGAAATGGATGCCAAAACAAAAGCGCAAGTGACCGCAAGATGGAAAGAGCTGGGGATCGAATCATGAACGGGCGACCACGGGAAAGCGAAAAGCGAACTTCGACGAGCTTTGAGGGAACGATGCAAGACCTGGAGTCGTTGCTTTTAGCCGGGCTGAACACTCTGGAACTGACGGAGGAAGAGTTCTGGGATTCTGTAATGCGGCGAACGGACGCGATTGCGGCGGCGGCAAGGAATGGCCGCAACGTGATTGCTTAGAGTGCGGCGATAATTCCATGGAACAGCGACAAGGCAACCCGCGAGCGGTTTTGGCGACCATTGTCGCCGTGAGCGCTCTTGCCATCTCCTTCCTGTTGTGGCTGCTCTACGTGCATCAGGCCTCGTCCGAATTTGCGGGGCACTGGACCTTCCTGCCGGCGCTCAACGCGCTGCTGAACGGATTGAGCGCCGTTGCGCTATGCGTGGGGTTTTACTTTATCAAGCATGAAAATCGAGCAGCCCACCGTACCAGCATGTTCTTTGCCTTTGGATTCTCTTCGCTTTTTCTGATCAGCTATATCGCGAACCATGCACTGCACGGGGACACGCTGTTCCCAGGGCACGGAACGGTTCGCGCCATTTATCTCTCCATTCTGGCGAGCCATATCCTGCTTTCGGTCATCGCGCTGCCACTCGTGTTAACGACGTTTTTCTTCTCCCTGAGCGGAAGATTTGCCATGCACCGGTGCATTGCGCGCGTCACTTTCCCCATCTGGCTTTATGTTTCGATTACCGGCGTCGTGGTTTTTGCGTTTCTCAAGATTTACGCTTACTAGCCGAGCGTCAGTCTTTACATTTCCCCTATTGTGTGACAACATCAATCCACTTTGCCTTCCGCAGCCAATGGGAAGCTCAGACAAGCTGCAAAATCTGATTTTTCAAGGATGGTTATGAGCCTGACACCACGCAGTGACACAGCGGCGCCTACACCTTTGGCAGTCCGATCAACCGCTCCATTGAGATTGCTCCCTGTCAAAATCATCATGACCGCAGCAGCAGCGTTGTGCCTGACGCTTGCTCCGTTGGCGCAGGCACAAAGTCCTGCCGTGCATGTTTCCGCGGTGCAGACTCGAGCCGGGGAGGCGCCGCTGGAGGTACTGAGCGGCAAGGCCAAGCTGACCGGGCATTTTGATCCGCAGCAGATGCTGCGCCTGGTGATCGGCCTGCAACATCCGCACATGGCGGAAGAGGAGCAATTCCTGCGCGACCTGCAGAGTCCCAAGTCGCCTGAGTTTCGAAAGTTCATGACGCCGGAGCAGTGGACCGCCCGTTTTTCGCCTTCCGCCGAGGATGAGAAGGCCGTACTGGACTGGGCGGCGAGCCAGGGGCTTACGGTCACACACCGCTATCCCAATCGACTGCTGGTGAACCTGGAGGC
>JBEKOS010000264.1:0-6465 GCA_049521535.1 Terriglobales bacterium
GGATCGACACCTACCGTTCCGGGGGCAAGGGCGGGCAGCACGTCAACACCACCGACTCCGCAGTCCGGCTGACGCATCTCCCCACCGGCATCGTCGTGGCCTGCCAGAACGAACGCTCGCAGCACAAGAACAAGGAGCGCGGCATGAGCATCCTGCGCTCCAAGATCTACGAGTATGAACTGGAAAAGAAGCGGGCGGTCTCCAAGAAGATCGAAGATTCCAAGTTGGACATCGACTTCGGCTCGCAGATTCGCTCCTACGTCCTCGCTCCTTACCGGTTGGTGAAGGACCATCGCACCAAACTCGAGATCGGCGATGTGGATCGCGTCCTGGACGGAGATCTGCAGCCTTTTATCAGGGCGTACCTGATGATGCGGAGAAACAGTGGCTCGTAGAGGAGAGTCAGACCTCACATGCTGCATCGGCCTGTACATTCCGCGGCTTCAATCTGCGGCTATCAGCGGCTAATATTCTTCTCCACGCCGAAACACCAGCACCGCGTTTAAACCTCCGAACGCGAAGGAATTCGAGAGAGCATACTCACACTGCGCTTGTCGCGCTGAAGCAACCACCAGATCAAGATCAATCTGCGGATCGCGTTCGGAATAGTTAACTGTGGGGGGAAGCACACCGTCACGCAGGGCCAGCACGGTGGCGACGGCTTCAATAGCGCCTGCGCCCCCAATCGCGTGCCCGTGCATCGACTTGGTTGAGCTCACCGCTACAGGATGAGTACCAAACACCTGCCGGATGGCACTCGCCTCCGTGGCATCGTTGAGAGTAGTGCCGGTACCATGAGCGTTGATGTAGCCAACTGACTTGGGCGCGATACCGGCGTCCTTCAAAGCCGCCTGCATGGCCATTGTCGGGCCGCTAACCGCTGGCTGCGTGATATGGGCGGCATCCGACGACATCCCAAAACCGGCAATCTCGCCCAGGATCTTCGCTCCCCTTGCCCGTGCGTGATCGAGCGGCTCTAGCACCATCACGCCTCCTCCTTCACCCAGAAGGAGGCCGCGACGGTCGCGCGAAAATGGCCGGCAGGTATCCGGCGAAACCACGCGCAGGGCATCCCATCCGCGCAGCACTGCCGCGGTGAACGGCGCCTCACTGCCGCCTGCCAAGGCAACGTCAGCTTGTCCGTTGCGTACCATCCAAAAGGCCTGTCCGATGGCATGATTCGAGGAAGAGCATGCCGAGGAGACGGTAAACGCCGGACCGGTGATGCCGAAGTCCATGGCAATATGGCTGGCTCCGGCGCTTGCCATGGTTCGAGGAATGGTAAGAGGATGCATGCGTGGGCGAGCCCACTGCTCGTCTACGGTACAGAATCCGCCGGCTCCGGTGCCTGTGATGACCGCGGCCCGCGCCGACATGTCGGCTTCAAAGTCTACGCCGGATTCCTTTACGGCCTCGCGTGCCGCAACCAGAACGAACTGCGCGAACCGGTCAAGCAGGTCAAGGTGCTTCGGCTCGAAGTGCTGGACCGGATCAAACGCTCGCACCTCTCCGCCCTGGTGGAACTTATAAGGCGTGGTGTCAACCGACTGGATGGTCGCGAGACTACAGACCCCGGCCTGCATGGACGTCCAGCTCTCTGCGACTGTATTGCCGGATGCGCAGATCAGGCCGAGCCCGGTAATGGCCACTCTGCGGGGCGAGGTCACATTAGCTCCCGCTTGAGTCAGGTGATGATGCGTTGGATGACGTCAGTTGGCGCACGCCGGCGATGATGTCGCCCACCGTGCGAATCTTTCCTGCATCGTCGTCGGAGATGGAGACCTTAAATTCCTCTTCCAGCACGAACAAAAGGTTTACCGTATCGAGTGAATCGAAGCCGAGGTCAATCAGGCTTTGATCCGGAGAAACAGCTTCCGGCTGGAGGTGCTTCACCCCCGCTACGGCTGCCAGGACTTTGGCGGTAATGGAATCGCTCTCGGACAAGCTGCCAGCATACAACAGACGGCATCCGGTAGTCACCGCAATACTCATCCCGGCAAGAGGTTAATTCTTCGATACATTCTCTCTTATTCCGATCGGGGCGCATTCCACGTCTGTTCACGATGGTAAACGCCATCCCCTTACCGCCGGACGCGACCTATCACGGAACGTTTCGCCGCATTCTTACGCTTCGAACCCGCGGCGCGTCGCGCTCCCGGCACCTTGCCGATGCGAGGATCCCCAACGACAACAAGCTCGCAGGCGCGCAGTGCGGTTTCTTCGAAGTCCGGCGCATCAGCCGGCAAGACTTGCCAACCGGTTACTTCTCTTCCTAGCACCTGGATGGATCGCATGTTGGGGAACTCCCGCCGCAGACTCTCGTGGTGCTGTTGGGTAGTGGCCAGCCACACGCCGTTGTCTACTGTCCCTTCTCGTTTGTCGCGGAGGATGAGGACTATCTTATCCTCAACGTAAATCGCAAGGCAGCCAAACATGGGGCGCGTCCGGTATTGCACTGAGCCGAGCGCCTCCAGAACAAACTCATGGGGAACAATCTTGCGCTGTCGAGTTGTACAAATGGGATCGTCCAGCCGGGGGAGACGTATATTGCGTAGAGCCTTCGACATCAGACTCTATGTTATCGTTCGATGGTCCACTTTGCAGGAATTGGGGGCCCCATAAGCACAGCGATTATAGCCAACGCCCAATTACGACCCACGGTCGCAACTGGTTCGTGAAATAACGGAAGCTGGTCAAGCCGTTGCTAGACTCGCAGTCACCATTCTCGCCGAAAGTCATTCTTGCCGGAGCTACGCCGCTGGCTTTAACACGTATATCACCCACGGCGGCATCTCCGTCTCGCTCACCCACGGATATGCCTCGTCGGCTTTCGCAAGCGGCTTAAAAACGGATATCGTCACCAGGCCCGCTTCCTTGTAAACCGCTTGATACGATTCATGCGTACAAAGGATATCCTCGACCGGTCTGCGGTCGTGATGGTCGGTCACAATGATGCGCACAACATCGCCGCTCCGTGCGGCAGCGTTCTCTGGAAAATCCTTCGTCGTAAAGGAAGCCCATTCATGGGTGTAGATTTCCGCGGCGGATACGACGCTGACTATGGTCCCGGTCGGTCGTAAAAGCTTTCTGAGGTCGGCAAGAATCCTGACCTTCGCTGCAGCCGGTATGTTGTCAAAAGTGAAAAGCGAGACGATCAGATCGAAAGAGCCCTTGGTGAATTCGCTCAGGTCGTCCCCGGGCACAACGCGATAGTCGCCCCCAGTGTCGAGCGAACGGGCGATGCGCAGCATATCTTCTGAGACATCAACTCCGGTCACCGTAAAACCAAGTTTCCGCAGAAACCTGGTTGACCGGCCGGTGCCGCAGCCGATATCAAGCGCCTTCGTTCCGTTCACCTGTTTGGAAATGATCGCCGGAAGGTCCCGGTATGCGAGGTAATAAGTATTAGCGAATTCAAGGGTGGCGTACGCATCGGCACGATTGGCATCGGCATAGCAGTTGGTGAAGTCCATCTTCAAACTCCTTGGTACGCTTGCGACGCGGGTAGGAGCGCGTGGCACGGACCGATTCGCACGCTTAAATTATCGCCCGGCCGTTTGCTGAGAGCGCACGATTCTCCAGAAATAACACATGCAGCATAGGCCGCTCCGCCCTCCACCGCGCGCCCATGCCTCCCTTATAATTTCGAGTTTCGATTGAAAGGAATCCTTATGAAGAGAATTGCCATTACCCTGGCGCTGATTTTCCTGTTCCTGGTGGCGGGGTCATCCGACCGGACCGCAAAGGTAGCCGCCCAGATGCAAGTGCCGTGCGTAGCCTATATTCCCGATGAATGGGGCGTCTATAAAGGATCATCGGCGACCTACGGGCTGGGCTTCGAGGCGTCCGATGGCACCTTGAGGTTCGTCAATCAAGTCCCTTGCTCTGGCCTCCATCAAGCACCGGTGTTGGCCCTTGAGGTCCACAGGAAATAAACGATTGGAATTTGCCAGGCAGTCGTGTACGCCCAGCTAAAGGCATGACCACAGAGTACCTGACCCGCGCCCCGTAGGGCTTGAGTGTGTGTGTGAGAACAGCAAATTCAATTCAACCGCCGAACATTGTCATTCTGAGCCCCGCCAAATCCGTGCGGACGGGTTTTCCGCGCGCGATTTGGCGTGGGCGAAGAATCTCTGCATTCGCACTGAGTTGCATAGATTCTTCGGTCACGCCGTTGCTCGCCCGCCGCGGCGGGCGGCAACGGCGGGCCACAGAATGACAATGCCGGTGGTTCAGCAATCCAAAAGCCCAGTTGTCACACACGCTCTTGAGCCCATCGAGCAGCTTGCAGCCTGTCCGGGAAATGGGGCTGCATTCCGGCAGCCTGCCCTACTTTGTCAGCCGCCGGGATGTGCCGTATGCCCACCGTCACGCAGTGATTGTGGTCACGGAAGGCATGGTGAGCCGGCAAAACTCTAGCCGCGCCTATTTGCAAGGCTGCAAGCAAGGGTTCCTACCGCCGACTCAGTCGCGTTCATATTGTCTGCAAACCTCGGGGCGTAAACTGGAATTTATCTATAGCTGTTGAGAAGCAACGCAATATCCTGACGCATTTCATGTCCGCTTCCTCTCCATTACCGCAGCGACGGCGCGCCGGATTTTCCTGGCCAGCCGGAATCCTTGCGGGCGGCGTACTGGCCCTGCTTTTGGTTGGAGCCGCGCTTTGGCTGTTTGCCGGCTTTGGCCTCTCGCGCTGGATGGATATTCTTCGTGCCGGACGCACCCGGATCGACGTGAGCCAGCCCACCGTGGTCCGCCAAATTCGGCAACTACAGCGGCTTGAAACGGTCAGCTATACCATGGACAAAATCATTACCGGCGAACGCAGCAATCCCTATTTACCCAATCTGCTGGCGGGGGATCGCCTGCTACCGGTGGTGCATGGCGAGGTGATCGGCGGAGTTGACCTCGCCAAGGTTCAACCCTCGGACGTGGACGTGCAAGGCCGCAGGGTCTCCCTGCGCCTGCCCGGCGCCGAGGTCTTCAGCACGCGCATTGATAGCGCCAAGACCCGGGTCTATGCGCGGGATACGGGGCTGTTTTCTTCCCCCGATCCCAATTTGGAAAGTGACGTCAGGCTGGAAGCGGAGCGCCAACTCCAGCAGGCGGCTTTGCAAGATGGCCTGTTGCAATCGGCGGGGCAAAACGCGCAAAACACGATTGCGACCATACTCAAAGGACTGGGGTTTGAACAAGTAGAATTTCGCTGAATGTCTTCAATCAAATCGCAGCGCACGCTGTCCCCGAGTCCACGACCCGAACTCGAGGAGGCCGGATTCATTCGTCGGGGAGAGAGGATTTTAACCTCCGACCCCCTGGTCCCGAACCGCATTTTTCAGTTTACTGAAAACCGTGGAATTTTACTGATTCCAAGTGATTGCTGTTGAACCGTTTGCGCGCCTGCTGTTGAACGGCGTGGAATCGGGTGGATCGCGGGTGATCGCTGTATCTACATTTTTATCTGCAGGTGAGTAAAGGATTGGCGAGTCCCCTGCCCAAACAGCGATGCGTTTCGTCACGGCTGGCGGTTTCGGTCATGCCAACCTGCCGGGACGGGGGGACTTTCCAGCAGATAATCACCGTATACCCAGACGTTTGCTGCATCATAGACGTTGGCAAGCTGATCTACCCTATCTCCATTCTTGTCCCAGGGCTGCAAGTCAGAATCGGATTCACAGAAAAACAGCTCGGTTTGACCCTGCTGCCGCAACCGTTCAGCGGCAACGACCACCGACGCCAACACCGCTCCATCGTAGGGCTTAATATGCGGAAACACAAACATGTGTTCAACGGCCCGGGACATCATGTCGTGGTCGTACTGGAGTAAGTGAATGCCAGGCGCCTGCGAGAGCTGTCGTAAAGCGCCATTCAAGTCGCGCAGTTCCGCACGAATCGAATTCTCCATCTGGTCAACCACCCTACGAACCGTGATGGCGTCTTCTTCGCCGATACGTGCGCCGCCTAAGGCCCACGTAACATATTGTCTTATGCGATCTGCCTCGGGCCTTGGCTGAAACTTGGTGCGCAATGGGTGTTGTGCCTCCGCGAGGCATAGCGAGGGTAGGTGCAGGCTAATTTCCCCGTTCTGCGCGCGTTCAAGCAGTTCGAGTGCGGCTGGAACGCGGTTGTGCGCAGGAGCGCAACAGGCCACCACCCAATTTGTCTCGACAAATACGATCGGCATGTTCAGTGAAGGACGGGGTCTCGCGGCCCCGCCGCGCGTATTACCCCGTCAGCCAATAGCGGAATTACGTCCGACTCGAAGACGGTTTGCATTTCCGGCGGAGCATTCTTGACGTGCCGGACGTAGGCAACATCGTTGAGCCAGGACTGAACACAGGATTCGAAAGCCTGCGCTCCATGCAGAGGCACCATCTCCGCCGGCCTCCAGCACGGAATTGAAAAGCTGAAAGGGCCGATTTCCTGCACGGCCCCCACGTCGGCTGATGAGAACGTATTTCTAAA
>JBEKOS010000265.1:0-6432 GCA_049521535.1 Terriglobales bacterium
GCAGGCTGGTGGTTTGCGGCGGGAGCGTTCGCAGCGCTCGCCTTTGTGATGATCCGATACGCTCCTCTTCCCGCGCCCGGCAGCAAGGCTCACCACGTTCCGGATTCTCAGGCGCAGGAATTCTACCTGCAGGGGCGGTATTTTTGGAATCGCCGCACTGACGACAGCCTGAACAAGGCGGTTGATTCCTTCACGCAAGCCATTGTTCATGATTCCGCTTATGCCCAGGCTTATGCGGGCCTTGCCGATACGTATGATTTATTGCCTGAATACACGCACGTTTCGGCAGCGGACGCCTACCCGAGGGCGATTGCCGCGGCGACGAAAGCGGTCCAACTCGACGATTCGCTTTCAGAGGCTCATCGTTCGCTCGCCTTTGGACTGTTCTTTTGGAATTGGGATGTGCCGCGCGCGTTAAGCGAGTTCCATCGCGCGCTTCAACTGGATCCCAACGATATTGAGGCTCATCATTGGTACTCCACCACATTACTGACGCTCAGGCACATCGATGAGTCCCTTGCGGAGATCGAGAGGGCCCGCCAACTAAGTCCGACTTCGCGCTCCATTCTGGCTGACCGCGCGCTTATTCTTCATTATGATGGGGATGATATAGCTGCCGTCTCAATCTTGAAGGAACTCGGCCAAGCCGAGCCGGATTTTTTATCCCCGCCGCGATACCTTGCCCGGATTTTTCTCGTGACCAGGGACTACCCGGGCTATCTCGCGGAGATGAAGCGAGTTGCCAGTATTTCCAAAGATCCAACAGATGCCGCACTCGCAGAAGCCGTTGAGCAAGGTTGGCAATCGGGTGGCGAGATTGGGATGCTGAATGCCCTCGCGGAGACCCGAAAAAGACTCTTCGAGGAAGGGAAGTGCTCAAGCTTCGATGTCGCCTATGCATACGTTCTTCTGAACCGGAAGGAAGAAGCCGTTTCGTACCTGCAGGAAGCCTTTGCCGCCCACGAATTCGAGATATTCTCCATCGCGGACCCTTTATTCCAGGAGAGACTCGGGGCAAACCATAACTTCGAGCAACTTGCGCTCAAGATGCGGCCCTACCTGGACGGCAGTACCAGTGGTTCGGTTCCTTCGTTAGTCCAGGTTCCCTCGAACCAATTGCGATCGAGCAGCGGCGCAGCTACTTCCACCGGTACTCTGGTGACGCCGTAAGTCTAAGATATTGATGGCCATGTCCCGTTTTGTCCGATATCGCCCTATCCCATCACTTGCCTGAATCAACTACAAACCCTAAGCTTTGACTGCACAGTCGATTTGTTTGGGGTGAATCTTTCAACAGCTTTCAATAGCGTTGAGGCGGGTGGATCATATTTGTTCCTGCGCCTGGTTTTCCATGTGGCGGCGCCAAAGAACTCTGGTGAATGTGGGGTACCACCGGGGCCGGCTGCACGGGATTGAAATGCTGGCGAAGGAGCAGGTCCGGGCCCATTATTGTGCACGCTTGCCGTGGGGTCCCATTTGTTCAGCATTGGCCGGTCAATTCGGCAAAGGAGCACATCTTGACGCATAAGAAACTGTCATGTCCACGTATTACCGTCTTAACCGCTCGTCATGGCGGATTGGTCTGGGTAACCGGTGCGTTTCTGTGTCTCGCGATGGCTTTGCCGTCGCGGGCGCAGATTATCACCACCTACGCGGGCAACGGAACCGCAGGCTACAGCGGCAATGGCGGCTCGGCCACCAGCGCGGAAATCAATAATCCTCGGGGAGTTGCCACTGATGGGGCGGGCAACCTCTACATCTTTGACAACTACAACTGTGTGATTCGCAAGGTAAATACCGCGGGCGTGATCACCACGGTGGCGGGTAACGATAATTGCGGCTATAGCGGCGATGGGGGCCCGGCGACCAGCGCCGAGTTGAATTTGTTCTTCGGGTTCGGGGTCACTGCGGACGTGGCCGGCAACCTCTACATCGCGGACAACGAGAACCATCGCGTCCGCAAGGTCAGCGCCGCTACCGGAATCATCACCACGATCGCCGGCAACGGAACCGACGGCTACAGCGGGGATGGCGGCCCGGCGACCAGCGCGGAACTGTATGGTCCCTCGGGAGTTGCCGTGGACACGGCGGGCAACCTGTATATCGGGGACAGCGACAACTGCACAGTCCGCAAGGTAAACAGCGCGGGTGTGATTACAACCGTGGCAGGGGAAGGACCGAGCAATTGCGGTTTTAGCGGCGACGGGGGCCCGGCGACCAGCGCCGAACTGGGTTCCCTGCACGGGATCGTTACGGACGGGGCGGGCGATCTCTACATTGCGGACACCAACAACTGCGTGATCCGTAAGGTAAACGGCGCGGGCGTGATAACGACCGTGGCTGGTATAGCGTACAACTCAAACAGCAATGTTTGCGGCGACTCCGGCAACGGGGGTCCGGCGGGCCTCGCGACATTGGATAACCCATATGGCCTTGCCTTCGACGCAGCGGGCAACCTCTACATCGGGGATGCCTACAGTTGCGCTATTCGCGAGATCAACACCGCGGGCATCATCAACAGCGTGGCGGGGGAAGGGACGAACTCGTGCGGTTACACCGGCGACGGCGGCCCGGCCACCCTCGCGGAGTTGAATTCTCCCAACGGAGTTGCCGTGGATCCGGCGGGCAATCTGTATATAGGCGATCAGAACAACCAGCGCGTGCGCAAGGTGCCGATATTGGTCAGGCCGGCGAGCACGACGACGTTAACCTCTTCGCCCAATCCATCCAGTGTGGGAGAATCCGTAACCTTTACCGCCGCGGTTTCTCCAGCGGGACCGCCCACACCCACGGGCACCATGACATTTGCGTTCAACGGCACCATCATTACTGGGTGTTCGGCTGTCACTCTTTCTTCCTCGGGCACGGCAACTTGTCTAACCACTGCCCTGCCGCTCGGCACGGATTCGATCGTGGCGTACTATTCCGGCGACACCAATTATGACGGTGGCAGTGGCACCCTCTCGCAACATGTGGAGGCCGCCTCGGCCACGACGGTGACGCCCAGTGTGAATCCGTCGTATTCCGGCGAGCCGGTAACCTTTACCGCCACGGTAGCGTCGGGATCACCGGCCCCGACCGGAACCGTGAGCTTCACTTCGGATGGCTCCGCCATAACCGGGTGTTCCGATGTATCCCTTTCTGCCTCCCTCACCGCCGTTTGCACCACGGCGGCGCTGGCGGTGGGAACTGATGCGATTGTCGCCACTTACTCGGGAGACAGCAACTACGTCGGCAGCATGGGCTCGCTCTCGCAGGTGGTCAACGCCACGGCTACGCCTCTGCAATTTTTCGCCGTCACCCCGTGCCGAGTGGTGGATACGCGCCGAGCCACCGGAACCTTTGGGGGGCCGGCGATTGCCGCGGGAACCGCTCGCAGCTTCGCCATTCCGGCTGGGCCCTGCAGCGGCATACCCGATATGGCTGCGGCGTATTCGCTGAATGTGACCGTGCTGCCGGTGACCACTCTGGGTTATTTGACCATCTGGCCCACCGGAGATACCGAACCGGTAAGCTCCACCCTGAATTCGCTCGACGGGCGCACCAAAGCCAACGCCGCAATCGTTCCGGCGGGGACGGGAAGCGCGGTGAGCGTGTATGCCAACAACGCCAGCAATGTGTTGTTGGACATCGACGGCTACTTCGCCGCCAGCAGCACTTCCAGCCTGGAGTTTTTTCCGCTGGCGCCCTGCCGCGTGGCGGACACGCGCAAGACAGATGGGCCCCTGGGCGGGCCCGTACTGGCCGGAGCCACGGAAAGGGATTTCCCAATCTTGTCGAGCACCTGCGGCATACCCAGCACTGCGAAAGCCTATTCGCTGAACTTTACGGTAGTGCCGCCGGCGACGGGAGATGTGCTGGATTACCTGACGGTGTGGCCCGAAGGCGAATCGAAGCCGATAGTCTCCACGCTGAACAATTTCACGGGGACGATCGTGGCCAACGCGGCGATTGTCCCGGCGGGGACGGACGGCGGCGTGGCGGTCTACCCGAGCGACGCTACCAACCTATTGATTGACGTGAACGGTTATTTCGCAACGCCAGGGACGGGCGGCTACAACCTCTATACTGTGGCACCCTGCCGGGTGCTGGACACGCGCAAGACCACGGGCGCGTTCACTGGCACGCTGACTGTGAACGTCGCCAGCAGCGCATGTGCGCCGCCAAGTACGGCACAGGGTTATGTGTTCAATGCGACGGTGGTGCCGTCGGGTGACTTGGGATATCTGACCTTGTGGCCGGACGGGGAAACACAGCCGGTAGTTTCGACGCTGAACGCGGCGGATGGAGCGATCACGTCCAACATGGCGATTGTGCCGAACGGTGACGGCAAGACAGATGCATATGCCAGCGGTACCACGCAGTTGGTGCTGGATATATCAGCTTATTTTGCGCCGTAGAACCACACGCAAGTCGCACGATGCAAGTTCAAGAGCCAGGCCGCACATTGAAGAAGGGGATTCTTATGGTTTCGACATTTTCGATTTCAATAACTCATATTCGCCGGAGCCGCAACTTTGCGGCCGTGCTAGCCCTCAGTCTGGGCGTGCTCGTGCTCTTCGGCGCGCCCGTACAAGCGCAGTACACGCCAAGCGTGCTCTACAGCTTTGCGGGGGGAACGGCCGATGGAGGAAGTCCCCACGGCCTCCTATTCGACTCCAAAGGAAATCTCTATGGCACCACCGAGACGGGCGGGGCGAATGGGAACGGCATTGCGTACGAACTTAGCCCGCCGACGAGCGGCAGCGGTCCCTGGACGGAAACCATTCTGTACAACTTCTGCTCGACCGGCGGCACGCAGTGCAGCGACGGAGTGGGGCCTTCCGGCCCCCTGGTTTTTGATTCCAAGGGAAATCTCTACGGCACAGCGAGTGGAGGAGGTAATGACACCTACGGCGGCGTGGCCTTTGAGTTGAGCCCGGACGGCAGCGGTGGCTGGACGGAAAAGGTGCTTTACAGCTTCTGCGTGTCCATGACCTCACCCTGCGCAGACGGCGCCGGTCCGTCCGGAGGCCTGATTTTCGACTCCAAGGGTAATCTTTACGGTAATGCAGGAGACGGTGCTTACAGCCAGGGAGTCGTATTCGAGTTGAGTCCGCCGAGCAGCGGCAGCGGCGCCTGGACCGAAAAAGTGCTCTACAGTTTTTGCCCCGCGGGCCTACCCTGTACCGACGGAGCCGGCCCAAGTGCGGGCCTGGTTTTTGATTCCAAAGGCGACCTCTACGGAACGACGAGCCAGGGGGGTGCCAATCAGGGCGCTTGCAACCTTGGGGGGGCGATAGGCTGTGGAGTGGTATTTGAAGTGAGCGGCAGCGGCGAAACCGTATTACACTCATTTGCCGGTCCGGACGGCAGCCACTCTTACGGAACTCTCGTTTTCGACAGCCAGGGGAATCTCTACGGCACAACGCAATATGGCGGCACTACTTTCTCCAACTCCGGCGATACTGAAGGCTATGGCGTGGTCTTCGAATTGAGCCCGCCTGCCGGTAGTGGTTCCTGGACAGTGAATGTCCTTCATAGTTTCTGTAACGCCGGCACTGCATCGTACTGCACCGACGGGAATGGTCCTTTAGCAGGCCTGATCCTTGACTCGAACGGAAACTTGTATGGCACCACGCTCGGAGGCGGCGGGCTCGACGCTTATGGAGTGGCTTTCGAGGTGAGCCCGCCCGCCAGCGGCACAGGCGCGTGGACGGAGAGCGTCCTCTACGCTTTCAGTTCCCCCGCCACGATCGGCGCTTATCCCACCTCCGACCTGATTTTCGACGCTAAAGGCAACCTGTACGGCGCCGCCGGCAGCTCCGGAAGCCGCGGAGGAGGCACGGTTTTCGAGCTGGTTTCCGACTTGATTGCCACAACTACGTCGCTCGCCACCTCGCCCAATCCTTCCTCGCAAGGACAAAGCGTGACCATGACCGCTACCGTGAAAGCAGTTTCCGGACCGACACCGGGTGGTACCGTTAAATTTGCGAGCGATGGAGCGGTTATTGGCACGGCAACGTTGAATGGCTCAGGAGTGGCGGTGTTGGACTATGCTGGACTTGCCCTTGGAACCTTCAGCATAAGCGCGGTCTACGAGAGTTCGACGACCTACGCGGGAAGCACCTCGAATGCGGTATCGCAGGTGGTGACCTTGCCAAGTAGTACCACCACCGTGACGTCCAGCCTGGATCCATCGATGGTCGGGCAGTCGGTGACATTAACGGCGACGGTGACGCCGGCCGGACCTCCCACGCCGACTGGGACGGTAGACTTTACCTCGCTTGGAACGACGATCAGCGGCTGTTCGGAGGTAGAGCTTTCGTCTTCCCGCACCGCGACCTGCACCACCTCCACTTTGCCGGTGGGAACCGATGCCATCGTGGCAAGCTATTCGGGTGACAGCAATTATCTCAGCAGCATGGGGACGCTCGCGCAACTCGTCAACCC
>JBEKOS010000266.1:0-6417 GCA_049521535.1 Terriglobales bacterium
GCATTGCCCGCCTTGGAAGTTTTCTTCCAAGCCGCGCCGGCCTCGAAGCCGCCCATGATGACGCGGTAGTCCGGGCCTTTCTCGGTCGGGTTTTTGACTGGCTCGAACGTGATCCGCATGCCGTTCAGAGATGGGAGGATGAGCGTGCCCGAGAAGCCGTCGTCCTTCTTCGTGAGATTTGCAATCGTAGCCATGTGATGTTCCTTTCGTTTTTCCGAGCCCGCCCAATGCGGCCTCGATAACGAACCGCCATTTCACGGACTGGCGCGTGTACACAAAACCCGTATGGGCCTCCGGATTTTGGAGCGAAGCGGTCGCGATGCAATTGCGCTTTCCATAGCGAAAATTGTTGTTGACGGCGCTAGGCCCACGGACGACGCGCAGTCAACAAGAATTTTCCTCCCGATAGACAAGCGCAAGCGGAAAATTTTTGTTTACTCGCGGCATTGCATGGAAACGAATACTTCTTGAATCAACAGCGCATGCAACCTGGTCCCTTGAAATAAGGTTCAAGTTGACGAGGCTGCAATTGGTTGTGCGGGGTCAGGATAAAGTCGAAAGAACAGCGGCGTGGCGGTTACGATGTGCAGAGCGAGGGAAGAAGGGCGGCGGCGAATCGATTGCAGGATCATCACCCAGCTCGGGGCGGCAGGAGGGGCATGGTCGAAACCAGGTCGAAAAGCAGACCGGGCAAAGGATCGGCTTACGGCGTCATGCAGAGGCGGCGAGGGGCTGCGTGGCTCCAGGCGGTCAATGCCTACATCTCGGCCAAGATCAGCGAGCCGAGTTTCCACGGCGTCACCATCTATCCGGTCGTGGTCAAGAGCGAGAAGGCCGGATACCTCCTCGACTGGAGTCCTCAGCCCAAACGGAGCCGCCAGCAGGCAGTCGCCACCGGCAACCAGTCCGACGGCGTGTGGGTTGACTCTGAGTTCTAAACGCCGGCGGCGCGGCGCGAGCTGGGGCCGCCTTCTCTACTTCTAGGAAAGTAGGATTCTCTACTTTCCGCTCACGCGGCACGCGGCGTCTCAACGCGGCTGCAGGCCGTCAGGTAATGGCCGCCGTCCAGTTCCATGCCGACGAAAGCGCGGCCCAGATTCCGGGCGGCCAGGAGCGTGGAGCCAGATCCACAAAATGGGTCTAGCACTATGTCGCCCGGCTTGCAGAATGCCTCGATGAGAGGCATGAGCGCCTGAACCGGCTTTTGCGTCGGGTGCAGCCGGTTGCCGGTGTAGCCGTAGTCGATCACGTCGGACACCGGGCGCGCGGGCAGTTCGGGCGCGCCCTTGGCCAGCAGATAGGCCATTTCGTGCTGGTAGCGCAGGAAGCGGACGGATGAAGCGTAATTCTTGCGGAAGACGACATGGCCGACGATGGAGAACCCCGCGGCGCGCCAGGCGGAGATGAACTGGTCGGCGCTGTTCCAGCCGTAGAAGCTGACGCAAAATCCGCCGTCCTGCAGGATGCGGTACATTTCGGCGAAAGCTGGTTGGAGCCAGCGGCCGTTGCTGTCGCCCGCGATGCTGCGGCCAGAGCGGTCGCGGTAGTTCACAAGATAGGGCGGATCGGTCAGGATGAAATCGACGCTGCCGGCGTCGAGTCCGGCCTTCAGGGAGTAATGGAACAGAAATTTACGGTTTGGGCCTTGTGCATAGAGGGTTCTGACTTATCGCGGTGCGCAAGGAGTGCACCATTTAACGCGATTTAATAGGTTAAATCGCTTTGGTGCATTTCCAGGGCTGCGCCCGTGGACCCATGATGCCGGTAATTCTTCGTTAGCAAATTCTGGAACAACTGGGTACACGTTTTATGAGCTTCGGACGGCCCGCTGATGCGTTTCTGCGGCGAGGCCACATTCCCGCGCCGACGATATGGCTAAGCTTCTGTACGGGTAAATTCCTAGCCTTCCCGCAGGCGGGCAAGTGTGGGCGATGCCCGCGAAATCAAGCTTTCACTATCACGGGTCCATGGGCGGAGCCCTGGCATGCGGCGTTGCATTTTGTGGAACGATGCACTTCTTGCAGAAGGTGCTAAGGGAAAAAAATGGGTTGTGAAGATGTCGGATATCTGTGTCCCGATAATGCACTGAAGCCTTTAAACACTGACCTTTCGGCTCCGTTGCAGCAGGCGTGCCACGGTTGCCGGATGTACGCTGAATAGTCGGGCAGCATCAGCGGCTGTCTTTTTTCCCTTGGTCACCAACCGGACAATCTCGCGCTGCTGCTCTGGTTTCAGTTTGGGCTGACGGCCGCCGATACGGCCTTCTTTGCGTGCGGCGTCAAGGCCTGCTTTGGTGCGTTCCCGCAGCATTGCCCGCTCGAATTCGGCGAATGACCCTACCATCTGCATCATCATCCGGCCTGCTGGTGTCGTGGTGTCGATAGCCTCGGTGAGACTGCGGAACCCCGCTTTGGCTTTCTGTATATCTTCCATGATGGTCAGGACATCCTTCAGCGAACGCGAGAGGCGATCCAGTTTCCAGACCACGACTACATCACCCTTGCGAAGCTGACCGAGCAGGCGATGCAGCTCGGGGCGTTGCCAGCGTCCGCCAGACGCTTTTTCTTTGAAGATCAGTTCACAGCCTGCGGACCGGAGCGCAGCCACTTGTGCGGCGGCATCCTGTTCGCTGGTGGAGATGCGGGCATAACCGATCTTCATTGCGGAAACCTATTGCTATCCAGTTGGATAATGCAATATGTTTCTGCAACTCAAAAGGCGGCATATTGACGCATTGAGGAATCCGTTGCGCAAATGAACGTTTGCGCAACGCCTGTCGCAGACCAACCAACCCGGACGCACGGCCATGCCCGTAGTTTTTCTTACCCCTTCCCAACGGGACAATTTTGGCCGGTACGTCGGCGATCCTTCTCCCGAAACCCTGGAGCGCTTCTTTTATCTCAGCGACAGCGATCATGAATTGATTGGCCCCAAACATGGAGATCACAACCGTCTCGGATATGCCCTACAACTGACGACGGTCCGTTACCTTGGGACTTTTCTGGATGAACCCACCAAGGCTCCGCAGACCGTCATCGACACGGTTTGCGGTCAACTAAATATCCCAGATTCCGCCTGCCTAGCCGCCTATGGCCGACAGCGATGGGAACACATCGCTGAAATCTCGGCCCATGAGGACTTCCGTGATTTCGCTGCTCCAAGCGTGGGATTGCGGTTGACGCGTTGGCTCTATGCGCAATGCTGGACAGGCACGGAGAGGCCGGGCGCCCTGTTTGAGCGGGCAACTTCATGGCTGCTTGCCAACAAGGTGCTTTTGCCTGGGGCGAGCGTGCTTGAACGATTCATCTCCCGCCTTCGCCAGCGGGTTGAAACGAGGGTGTGGCGGCTGCTTGGCGACGGCATTTCCGCAGACCAGAAGGCGCGCCTGGAGGGTTTACTCCTTGTTCCTGATGGAAGTCGCAGTTCCGTGCTCGATCAACTGCGAAGCGGACCAGTAACGGTGAGTGGGCCGGCATTGGTGCGCGCGCTTGAGCGGCTTCAGAAGATTCGGGATCTTGGAATCCAATGTACCGCCGCTTTCTCGATCCCACCAAGCCGGATCGCGGCCCTGGCCCGGTTCGCCAATACCGCAAAGGTCACAGCAGTGGCGAACCTGCCGCCGGCTCGCAGGCTGGCAATTCTGGTTGCCTTTATCCATACGCTGGAGGCAAGCGCCCTGGACGACGGACTTGAAGTCTTGGAGACGCTGCTGCAGGAACTGTTCAACGACGCGAAGAAAGCTGATCGGAAGGCACGCATGCGCAGCCTGAAGGATCTGGATGCCGTCACAACCACGCTGGCGGAGGCGTGCACGGTCTTGCTCGATGCGACGCTTCCCGACGAGAATCTGCGTGCCGCGATTTTCGCCCGCATCCCTCGGGACGAACTGGCCCAGGCGCTTGACGGCGCCAACACACTGGTGAGACCGCCGGAGGATGTCTTTTATCGGGCGCTGGATGCCAGTTACCGCCGGGTCCGCCTGTTTCTGCCAACATTGCTGAGGCATGTCTCCTTCATCGCAGCGCCTGCTGGTGCGCCCGTCCTCGAAGCTTACGATTACCTCCGAGACATCGAACATGGATCTGCCGCTGGCCGCAAGCCGCCACTCGCCGTTGTGACGAACGCATGGAAGCGCCATGTGATGCGCGGGGATGGCGGAATCGATGACCATGCTTACGTGTTCTGCGTGCTTGAGCGGTTGCGAGACGCCTTGCGCAGGCGCGACATCTACGTGAATCCAAGTTGGCGCTATGCCGATCCGCGTAGCGGACTGCTCTCCGGCAGCGAATGGGAGGCGGCAAGGCCGATCGTCTGCCGATCCCTCGGATACACGGCCGATCCCGAACCGGTTCTGGCGGCGCTCGCCGAGGAGCTGGATCACACCTATCGCCGGGTCGCGGCACGGCTGCCGGATAATCCTGCCGTAACCATCGAGCGTGTGGAAGACAACGACGAACTCTCCCTCAGTGCGCTCGACAAGGTCGACGACCCGCCGTCGCTGACTGCGCTCCGCGACCAAGTGGCGGCGCGGATGCCGCGTGCCGAGTTGCCGGAGATCATGCTCGAAATCGCCGTCAGGACGGGCTTCACCGAAGCCTTCACGCATATCAGCGACCGCAATGCCCGTGCCGAGGACATCATGATCAGCGTATGCGCCGCGCTCCTGGGCGAGGCGATGAACACGGGCACGGAACCGCTAGTGCGCAACGACATCCCGGCTCTACGGCGGGGCCGCCTGTCCTGGATCGGGCAGAATTACGTGCGTAGCGAAACCATCGCTCCATCGAACGCTGTGCTGGTCTCGGAACAGAATGGCATCGAGCTGGCGCAGATCTGGGGCGGCGGGGAGGTCGCGTCTGCCGACGGCATGCGCTTTGTCGTTCCGGTACGGACGGTCCATGCAAGCCCGAACCCAAAGTATTTTGGCTTTGGCAAAGGTGTCACCTGGTACAACCTGATGTCCAACCAATTCTCGGGCCTGCATGGCATCCCTGTGCCAGGCACGCTGCGCGATAGCCTGGTGCTGCTGGCCGTCGTGACGGAGCAGCAAACGGAGATGCGGCCGACTGATATCATGACCGATCACGGTGCTTATTCCGATATCATCTTCGGTCTTTTTCGCCTCCTTGGCCATCGATTCAGCCCGCGTCTGGCCGACATCGGTAGCGCGCGTTTCTGGCGCATCGATCCAAAGGCCAATTACGGCCCGCTCAATGGCATCGCCCGCCACCGCGCCAATCCACGGTTGATCGTGCCCCAATGGAACGACATGCTCCGTCTCACCGGGTCCTTGAAAATGGGCCGTGTGCCGGCCGCAGGAATTATGCGGACCCTCCAGGTCGGTGACCGCCAGACCGCACTCGCCAACGCCATCGCGGAGTTTGGCCGCATCGACAAGACCCTGCACATGCTCACCACTATCGACGACGAAAACAAGCGGCGGGGCACCCTGATTCAACTGAACCGCCACGAAGGACGCCACAGTCTGGCCCGCACCATCTTTCACGGCAAACGGGGAGAGTTACACCAGCGGTACCGCGAGGGCCAGGAGGACCAGCTCGGCGCCCTCGGCCTTGTCGTCAACATCATCGTGCTCTGGAACACCATCTATATGGATGCCGTCCTCAAGCAACTCAGGAAGGAAGGCTATCCCGTCAGGGATGAGGACGTGGCTCGGCTGGCGCCGACGATCCAAAAGCACATTAATATGATGGGACGATATTCCTTCGTTATGCCAGAGTCAGTGACCAAGGGGCAGCTCCGGTCATTACGTAATCCCCTCGATAAAGACCTCTAAACCGTAAATTTCTGTTCCACTACTCCCCAAAGGCCAGTCCACGCATGAGGCCGATGCAATCGCCGAGCATGACGGAGTTGATGGCGTTGAAGGTGCGGCGGGTCATGCTGCACCGCCTTTCGCGTCGGCGATGGCTTTGAGAGCTACGGTTAGAGAGTTCTCCAGGTCGCGCACGGCGCCGGCGAGATCGCCGTGTTCCCACGCATCGAGGACCGCGCGCGCGGACTCGCTTTGCCGTTCGAGAGCCTCTACCAGTTCCTCGACGGCTTCCGGGAGCCGATCCGTGATGGCCCACGCATCGAGAATTTCGCGGGTGGCCTCGACCTGGCGCTCGAGGGCTTTCAGGAGTTCGGGTGCATAAAGCTGGAGTCTGTATGCATCTGTCATCCAATGCAGCACTTCCTCGGCGTCCCGGTTAATGATGCGTATCTCCTGAAGTTCGAGATAGCCGCACTCGGCGGGAGAAAAACCGAGTTTGCCGGGGTCTTCGACGAAGGCTTTGCGCGCGAGTGCGAGCGCTTCCGCTGGCGTCTCGGCTGCGAAGATGTCCTCGGCAGGGCCCACAGTGGTGCGGAACATGGCCATGTACTCGTGGGCGGTTTCCTCTTCGTATTCGGCCT
>JBEKOS010000267.1:0-6404 GCA_049521535.1 Terriglobales bacterium
CGACCGACATAACCACCTGGAATCCCGCGAAGCCGATCCATGCAGTCTTCGTGATCGTCCAGGCGGCCATAGTGATGCAGGAAATTACCAGACACAGTTGCTCATTCCTGGTGAAGAGGATTTTCCCGCCTCGCTGTTCCATGAGAAGCGACACAAGGATGACGGTAACCACGATGCCGTCCGTCACGTTAAGCGCGGCCTTCACGATGCTGTGGTCGCGCGAGGCGAAGTATGCGGCCAGACTCATGATGACACCTATCTCAAAGATCAGCCAGGTCGCGATCCGCGGACATGTTTCCTTACGGATCAGTTTCGCGCAATAGCGAGCGCCCACGCACACGTCCAGTAGGGCCACGACGCTTGCTGCGCAGATTGATGCCGTCACCTGTATAAACGCTTCCTTTCGGCGGGGTGCTTCCTTGAGCGCGCCGGAACATGACCACTCAAAAGCCGGCAAGTGTCCGCCCACTTGAATGCGGATGGTCCTCGATTGACTCTAACAGCCAAGGCACGATTCCAACCCCTACCTTGCCCCAGTTTGCAGGTTCAGGTTGTATCGTCGCCAAGTGGGAAGTAACCCCGTTTTCGCCCATTGTCCGGTTCGCCGGTCATACACCAGCGACTCGGATTTCCCTCTGGCGTCGGTTGCTCGAGCGGTGGTACGTTTGTCTTGACGACGCCAACTAGGATAGCCCTATGAGATTGCCCGAAGCCTTTCACGCTCATCCCGCATACCTGTCCGTTTGGATTGTTAGGTTCTGGCTTTGCATTGCGCCCGAAATTGTTCTTTCCGTGCTGCTAGATCAGGAAGAACAGCTCAGAAATCGGACAAGGGTTCAAAGCTTATAGTGATCGGGGCTGCAAATCTGGCAATGATGATTGGATTCATCGTGGCCATCGCCTTCCCAGGCCTTTCCATCAGTACGCACTGGAGAGTCCTATTTGATGCGGGGATTGTGGTCTGGCTGAGCGGAACGCTATTCCGTTTCTACTCGATGCGAACCCTGGGTCGGTTTTTCACATATGATGTGGCTGTTTCCACCGGCCAGCATGTCGTAGAACGGGGGCCTATCGTTGGCTTCGCCACCCATCCTACCTTGGTTTGCTGGTGGCAGATATCGGTCTCGGCATGACGTTAACGAACTGGCTTGCGATGTTCCTGCCCGCACTATGCCTTGCAGTTGTGTATGCGTACCGCATCCCCATTGAGGCGCAAGCGCTACCGAAAGGGTTGGGCTCTCCTTACCGCGATTACATGCGGCGCACATGGCGGCTGATCCCATTCCTGTTCTGAGATTTCGAACGTCCCAGTCGTGCCACACAAAACGTATTTCATGGGTGTCCCAGAGGCAATTGGCGAGGATAATTCGATTCGCGCGTCGAGCAAGAGCCCGAACAGGTTTTTCAGGCTCAGATGGAGTGGTCGCCTGTTCGGCTATGACCGAGTGGTAACTGTCGAGCAGCCGGTGATACTTCCGGGACCAAGAATGCTCTCGTGACCGGCAGGTGACCTACCCTGTCTATCTCAGCCAGCCGCCATCAAAGGCCTCCTTCGAGCGGAAGCATGATGCATAAACGACCTCGTTCCATGGGAGCCGACACCTCGGCCAGAACGGCGTCGAGAGCCCGAAGACCGGCAGGTCGCGCTCTTCAGATCCCCGCGTACCAGGAGTATCCGTAATCGGGATCGACGGAACCCTTTCCGCTGCCGAACTTCTTGATGTCGTCCGTCACTGTGACATGCGTGAGGTATTTTAAGCTCTTGTAACCAAGTTGACGGGGCACGCGCAGACGCAGCGGACCCCCGAACGGCACGGGAAGATCCCCATTATTCATCCCCATGGTAAGGAACGTGTGAGGATGCATTGCGTCAGCCATGTCGATACTCTCCCACAGGCCCTTCTCGATCGAGTAGTAGACCACATAGCGCGACCGCGGCAGCACACCGGCTTCGCGCAGAACCCCGGATAGCGGCGTGCCAATCCATTCGGCGATGTACGACCACCCTTCCTCGCATGCGACCTCGGTGATCTGGCTCTGAATCGGCAGGCTCTTCAGATCGGCTAGCGATAGTGACATCGGCCGCGCGACTGTGCCGTCCACTACCAGCCGCCAATCCCTGAACCCTCCGGCCTGCAACCGCTTGAACTCTTCCTTGGGTGGCGCTACTGCATTCGCAAACGGGTTCTTCGAGATCATGCTGCGCGGAAATTCGCGCGCCGGTGTGCGGGCGGTCAGCAGTCGCTGGCAGGCATAAGTCAATGTCTCGCCGGGCCCATAAATTCCGCCGCCATCCGGCGGAATCAGTCCGTAACGCGATGCCAGGCGCTCTGCCACGGCCAATCCTCCAATGCTCGCCGCGGCAGCAACGCCTCCGTAGATCAGTTTGCGTCGTGAAATCGGATTCACTGGACCTCCTCGGAATCGCGCGTGCAACCCGTAATCATGGCCCGCATGCGGCTCCAGAACCCCGATAGGGCAACCATCGTCACGTGGACGAGAAGGAAGAGCAGTAGCAGCCACGAGACAAAGAAGTGAATGGTGCGCGCGGATTGCCGGCCGCCTAGCAGCGCGGCCGTCGCCGGAAACGCAGACGTGAACGAAGGCGACATGGCCATCCCTGTCCAGATGACCAGTGGGAACAGCACCAAGATCACGACCAGATATGCAGTCCGCTGCAGCACGTTATACGTGCTTTCTTCCGCGCGATCGGCTCGCTCGCGGTGCGTGTACTTCGCGATGCGGTCCCGGTAGGCGCGCCACGTCCAGTCACTTCGCGCCGGAATCATATGCTTGCGGAAATGCCCACTCCATAGGCCGTAGAATCCATACACAAGGCCGACAAGCACAACTACCCACGCGGCTTCGAAGTGCAAATACCTGCTCCAGCCGTTCTGATCGGGCATCACATAGCCGTAACCCGTAGAGACCGTGTCGCGCGAAGCTGGAACTGGGATGACGAATAGCGGGTGAGTGTTCACATTTCCCACTTCGCCCCAGTAGAACCGCGGGTGCGAGATGACGATCTCGCCACCGGTAACGAGCAACGCAACGAAGGCGATGAACGTGAGCCAATGCGTCACGCGCACCACTCCGGAGTGACGGCGAATCTTGGTCTTTTCAAGCTGGGAAACCGCTGACACGCGGCCAGATTAGCACACTTCGCCCATGACGATGGGATTTTTATCGAGTCCCTGCGACTCTAGCCTGCTGGCGGTCTTGCAGGGCAGGACCAATGAACAGATGATTACCATCGAGTTGCAGTACTCCATCGCGCAAAATCGCGAAACCACGGTCAACATTGGTGGAAAGCACATCATGCTGTGCATTCCGATCACTTTCGACTTGACCGCGATCAACACGTTGCGCACCGCCGGCGATTTGTACAAATAGAGATAGTGCCCGTTCCAAGGGCCCACGGAGCTCATCAAGGCGGCCTGAATGTCAAATCGCTGGTTCCGGGAGGGTGGTCGCCAAACTGGACAGAGCCCCCGGGTCGTCCCAGACCTGAAGTGACAGAACCGCACTGCGCTGGGTGGCAGCATTTCAGTGCCGCCAGCACCAGACCCCTATATGCATTCCGCGCATTGGGAAATCCAACACGAAGGTTCGGCGCGGCTAAATGAGATTGCGTTTGTAGAGGGCGAGGAGTTCGGCCCAGGCGCGTTCGGCTCCAGCTTCGTTGTAGACCTGGCTGCCGCGCACCGTCCACCCGTGATTGCAGCCGTCGTAGACATTGACCGTTGCGGTGAGATGCACTGCGGCGAAGGCGGCTTTGAGCGTGTCCTTGGCAGCGGGGTCGCGCTTGTCGTCGTTGTCGGCGATCGCACAGAGAACCTCGGCTTTCATCTTCGGGATGAGCAGGTGCGGACTGTCTGGTTTGTCGGTTACGAGACCTCCGCCATGGAAGGTGGCTGCGGCGCCGACGCGGTCGGGGGCAGTGGCCGCAGTGCGGAAGGTGAGCGGGCCGCCCATGCAGTAGCCCTGAACGCCCATCTTCTTTTTCTTGTCGGTTTGGGGCAGTGCGTCGAGGAAGCCGACGTAGGACTTGGAATCACTGATGTTGATGTCGGCGGTGAGAGCTGCTGCCATCGGCATGACCTTGGCGCGGTCTTCGGGCTTGCTGAAATCGAATGAGCCATCGACCACGGGCGCCTTGGCATTGCGGTAGAAGGGATTCGGGATTAGGACCACGTAGCCTTGGGCGGCGAGCCGTTGGCCCATCTCGCGGAAGACGGGCCTGAGGCCGAGGATATCGGTCCACACCAGGACGGCGGGCCAGTTGCCTTTGCCCTCGGGATAGAAGAGAGCGGAGTCAGAAACGCCGCTGGCCATGGGCACATTGACGTCGGTCTCGACTACTTTGGCTTGTGCCGTTGCGGCGGGTGCATGCAGCACGACGGCGGTGGCTGCTGCTCCGAGGCCGAAGGCGCGGCGCGAAACGGTGGGATCGTGGGTGAGACCCTGGTGAATGAAGTCATCGCACATGCGGTTGGAGCCTCCTGTTTTCTCCTCCGGAAAGTATGGGGCAAGGAGCGGGGTTTTGTCGATCCGATGAAGAGGGGCGATGAGACCCAGGGTGAAGAGGCTAGCGGAGACCACGCGACCAGTGGCTACTCCTTGATTGGCTGAATTGTAGCGCATGTTGCGAGTGGATGGTCGGCGATACGGACAGCGCCCCCGCTTTTCGGCTCAATGTCCGATTTGCCGGTCATCCGTCCGGAACCTCAGGCTCTGCCTTCGGGACGCTCGGTTCGCGCCTCCGCGATTAACCATGGCGAAAACTGAGGTGAGCGAACCGATAAGGAGTAGTCTTAAAATGGCACATTTGCGCTGCCGGGTTGCATCTGGAGGTTGGAATGGGCGATTTTGTTCTCAACGTCAACGGTGCGCACCTCCGTGTTAGCGCCTCTTCCGAAGAGACTCTACTTTCCGTCTTGCGCAACCGGCTGAATCTGACCGGGACCAAGTACGGCTGCGGGGAAGGCCAGTGCGGGGCCTGCACCGTTTTGCTCGACGGGCGAGAAACCCGTTCCTGCCTGGTTTCAGTGGAGTCGGCGTCCAAGGCAAAGATCGTTACCATCGAGGGTCTGGAGCAGGACGGGATACTCAGCCCCGTTCAGCAGGCATTCCTTGACGAGGGCGCATTCCAATGCGGCTACTGCACCTCGGGCATGATTCTGGGCGCAACATCTCTGCTGCATGAGCGGCACAACCCCACCGAGGAACAAATCGTTGAGGCGATGGAGGGGCATATCTGCCGATGCGGCACCTATCCCCGTATTGTCGAGGCAGTCAAGCGAGCTTCGGGCTTGCTGGTCCAGGGGGCAAGCCGATGAACCATCGCGATGAGCGCACATCTGAATTCGGCCAGAGCATTTCGCCAACCCGGCCCGGCATTGCCGAATTGGACCGTCGCGACTTTTTGAAAGTGCTGGGAGGTGGGTTGCTGGTCTGTCTCACCCACACTTCCTCGTGGGCGCAGGAGTCAGGGCGGGCATTCGGGGGCCACGAGCTTCCGAAGGAGCTAAGCGCATGGCTGCATATTGCGGCCGATGGCCGGGTGAGTGTGTTTACCGGCAAGGTAGAGGTGGGGCAAAACATCCGAACCTCGCTGGCCCAACTGGTTGCCGAGGAACTGCGGGTGCCATTCGGTGCCATCACGATGGTGATGGGCGATACCGATCTGACTCCCTGGGACATGGGCACATTTGGAAGCCGCACCACTCCAACCATGGGGCCGCAGTTGCGCACCATGGCCGCGGCCGCTCGCCAGATGCTGCTGGAGGTTGCCGCTGAGCGCTGGCATGTAGATGCGGCCGCATTGACGGCCGCCGACGGCAAAGTTACCGATCCGCAAAATGCGCGGTCGCTCGCTTACGGCGAGCTCACTCGCGGAGAAAAGCTGGTTAAGACCGTCTCCAGCGAAGAGAGCCTCGCGCCCGCTCCGGAATGGAAGATCGCCGGCGCCGCCGTTCCCAAGGCCGAAGGGCGTGATTTCGTGACAGGCAAACACAAGTATCCCTCTGACATTTCCTTACCGGAGATGATGTTTGGCGCAGTGCTTCGTCCGGATGGGTTCAACGCGACTCTTGCCTCGCTCGACACCAGCGCAGCGGAGAAGCTCCCCGGCGTGAAGGTGGTCCGCGACGGCGATTTCATCGGGTTGGTTGCTCCCGATGCTTTCACCGCGCAACACGCCCTGTCGGCAATCCAGGCAAGATGGGACGTGCCCGCGCAGCCCTCGAATCAGGAACTCTTCGCGTATCTGAAGAACAATCCCGAGAGCGGCCGGGACGATGGCCCGCAACACGTCTCCGGCTCAGTGGAGCAGGCCATGCCAAACGCGGACCTTAAGCTGGAAGAGCAGTACACCGTTGCGTACATCGCCCACGCGCCTCTGG
>JBEKOS010000268.1:0-6384 GCA_049521535.1 Terriglobales bacterium
GTGTGGGCGGCGGCGGCGTGCGCATTGATAGCACTGGCCTGCTTCGGTGCATTCAAGCTGTCCCTGATTTCCGGCGGTTCCGAATTACACGCGCTTGCCGGTAAGTTGTCTGGCGGCTAATTGCGCTGAATGCAGTTCGCCGGTAATTACCAACTGCTGACTACTGGGGTTAAGAATGGCAACTCTTATATCGATCTGCGTCCTGGCGTGCTGGCTGGTTTTGTCGTGGTTTGCCGGCAGTTGGCTCCATCTGGCTGGTTTGCACCTCTGGCTGCTGCGGGGCGCGCTGGCATTCATCGGACTTGCCGGAGCGGGTTTCTTCTTGTGGTGGTATTACAAAATCTTCAAGCCCAATGCGGCTCAGGACGCCGGTCCCGACGAGATGGATCCGTTGATCCGGGACGCATTGAAGAAAATTCGCAACTCGGTGCGATCGGCTGACCTCAAACTAATCCCATTGGTTTATGTCTTGGGCCCATCCGGGGCGGTTAAGACTACTACCATCGTCAACTCCGGACTGGAGCCGGAGTTGGTTGGCGGACAGATTTTTCGCGACAACAATGTAGTTCCGACGCGTTCCGTAAATCTTTGGTACACACGCAAGGCGATCATTGCCGAAGCCGGCGGCCCGCTATTGACCGAACCAAACCGCTGGTTACGGCTCGTCCGTAAGTTCCAGACTGCCAGCCTGTCCGCCGCCGCCCGCAAAGGAGCGCAGACACCGCGTGCCGCGTTGGTTTGCGTGGATTGCGAGGCGTTTCTCCAGCCAGGGGCGGGCGAGAATCTTGCGGCCCTCGCGCGCACCTTGAACGCGCGTCTGCAGGAGGTTTCCCAACAATTGGGAATCAGCCTTCCGATTTACGTGATTTTTACCAAATTGGATCGAATCACGTTCTTTGCGGAGTACGTACAGAACTTCAACCAGGACGAGGCGTCTCAGGTGGTCGGCGCTACGTTGCCCCTTCGCGTCGCCTCCGCGGGAATATATGCGGAAGAAGAGACGAAGCGGCTGACCAAAGCCTTCGACGAGATCTTTTATGCCATGGCGGAGAAGCGCCTTGACCTTCTTGCCCGCGAACACGACGCCCAAACGCTGGACGGCATCTACGAGTTTCCGCGCGCCTGGCGCAAGCTGCGTAGCGGGTTGGTACAGTTTCTGGCAGACTTGGGCCGCCCCAGCCACCTGCAGGCCAATCCGTTTCTGCGGGGATTCTACTTCTCGGGGGCACGTGCCGTTGTCGTTGATGAGATGTCCCAAGCCGCACCCGTGGCCGCAGCCCAACCGGAGGCCGGAGGAGGCGCTACGGTAATGCTGAATATGGCGCAATTGCGGGCAGCCGCGCCGGCGCCCGCTTCGGCAAGAGTGAGCGGCCAAAGAAAGGTACCTCAATGGGTGTTCCTAACGCGTTTGTTCAACGACGTGATATTGAAGGATCGCACGGCTATTGCCGCCAGCGGATTCAGTTCCAAGGTCAGCCTGCTTCGCCGTCTCCTGATCGGCGCCGCAGCGCTTCTCTGCCTGGCGATTGCGCTCGCGTTCCTAATTTCGTTCATCGGAAATCACTCGCTCGAATCTCAGGTGACCGCCAGTTCCGTGGCGCTGGAGAAAGTGCCGCCCACCTCCGGCCAGTTGCCTTCCCTCGAAGGCTTACAACGACTCGAAGCAGTACGGCAATCGCTTGAAGTCTTGGGAAATTACAACCGCGACGGAGCACCTTGGTCGCTTCGCTGGGGGCTCTACACCGGCGAAGCGCTGTATCCGGACGCGCGCCAGGTGTACTTTTCGCAATTCCGCAAAATGTTGCTGCTGCCCACTCAGCAGGCGATACTGGCGCAGATGCAGAGACTTCCTTCGGTTCCGGGTCCCACCGATAATTACGGCTTCACTTATGACAGTCTGAAGGCTTATCTAATTACCACTTCAAATCATGACAAGAGCAACAAAGCCTATCTGTCCCCGGTGCTGCTCGACCGTTTCCTGGCGGGAAGGGAATTGGATCCAGACCGCGCCGCGTTGCTGCGCAAACAGTTCGATTTCTATTCCGATGAACTCGTGGCGCAGAATCCATATTCACCCGACAATGACGCTGCCGCCGTCGCCCGCACCCGCGGCTATTTGAGCAAGTTTGCCGCCATTGAGCGCATCTACCGGTCCATGCTCGATGAGGCCAATCGTAAGAATCCATCAGTTCGCCTGAGCCGCAACGAGGCGGTCCTCGATAGCAGGGAAGTGGAGGGTGCGTTTACGAAAGGTGGTTTTGCGTTCATGCAGGATGCCATCTCCCACTCCGATCGATATTTTGCCGGCGAACCGTGGGTGCTCGGCAACCAGGACTTTGGAACGTTCGATCGTCCTGCCGTCGAGCAGGATCTGCACAACCGCTATCGCAGCGACTTCATGGACCGCTGGCGCAGCTTTCTCAAGGCCGCGATGGTGCTGCACTACAGCAATGCAAATGACGCGGTGCGCAAGCTTACCTTGCTTAGCAGTAATCAATCGCCGCTCTTGGAAGTCATTGCACTTGCTTCTACGAATACGGCGGTAAGCGATAGCGATATTGCCGGAGTCTTTCCGCCGGTGCAATCGGGGGTTGCGCCGTGCGCCACTCCAGATACCGGCCCGGCGAATCAGGGCTACATGACCGGACTGGGGGCGCTAACCGGATCGATGGGGCAACTCGCTCCGAATCCCTCCGATAAAACGGCGGTTGATGGGGTCCGTAACGCGGCCGTCGGCGCCTATAATGCGTCACGCCAACTGCAACAGGGCTTCAAGATTGATAAGGCCGGTGGCGTTGATTCCACGACGTCCGCATTGCTGGATGCTCCTATCAAGAGCGCCGAGGCCATTGCGGTTCCCAAAGCACCGGACGGCGCTGGACTCTGCGCGCAGTTCAATCCGTTGGCCAACAAGTTTCCCTTCAATCCTCAGAGCAAGATTGATGCTACGCTCCCTGAGATGATGGCATTCTTCCAGCCTGGCTCCGGTGCCGTCTGGGCCTTCTACCAGCAAAACCAGGCCGTGTTTATGCGGCAAGGCACCGAAGTGACAATTAATCCGGCTAGCGGGGTAAAAGGCGCATCTCCCCGGCTACTTGCTTTTCTAGGGCACGCCTTGTCTTTCAGCGATGCGGTATTTGGCAACTCGCCCACGCCCAATCTGCGATTTATTTTGAAGGGTCACCCGGTGGAAGGAATTGGTACGCTTACCTTTGATATGAATGGTCAGGATCTTACAGGAGCCGGCGTTCCGAAAGATTTCATCTGGACCGGTGGAGAGATGAGCCAGATTCGCGTGACCGAAAAGCCAGGCGGAGGCGGGTACCAATTCCTGGCTTTTTCGGGTACTTGGGCGCCATTCAAGTTCTTCGCGGCCGCAGAGAAGTGGACGCAATCGGGCGGTAGTACCTACACGCTCGATTGGACGCCCAAGACTGGCGATCAGCCGATGAGTTTCAACGGCAAGCCGGTAACGATTAGCTATGATCTGGAAATGACTGGTGCCCCTGTGTTTAGCAAGGCATTTCTTGCCGCAATGAGGTGCTCGGCTAATTGAGTTCTCGACTTAGTCTGCGGCGGAAGTATCCGTGGGCGGCCGCGTGGCTCTGATTGCCTCGCGCACCATAATGGCGAGCGCAGAAGGATCATCGGTCGGGGGATGACAAGTGAAACCCGAACAAACGATTGCAGCGCTCCTTTCTTTCGAAACCTGATGCAGGTGTGGGATGCTTTCGGCGAGCGCAGGCGGTAGGTTCATGGGCGCCGCTTCGGGCAAGTGTAGTAAGGACTTCGTCAGAGCGAAAGGCATTGCGGCAGCCCGAAAAAGCTGATCCGCTGATTGATCATTGCCAATCACGATTACTTGCGTGTGTGGCTGCACGAAGAATAGGGTCGCAATTCCGTAGGTTGCCGCAAATATTCCAAACTGCCCGGCCATGCCGGCAAAGACTTCCAGCGTCTTTTCCGCAACTTCGCGATATCGAGGGTCCAACGTGTAGGAGTGCAGTCGCATCAACCCAATCGCAGCCGCGGAGTTTCCGCCTGGCGTGGGCGAATCCTGAATCGGTTTGCGGTGCGCCGCCAGTGCCCCGATTGTTTCCGGACAAGTGATATCAGTGTCAAAGAATCCGGCTCCTGCGTTGTCGTAGAACCGTGCAATCATGGAGTCCGCGATTTTCCGCGCAAATTGGAAGTAAGTCATGTCAGCGGTAGCTTCGTAAGCGTCCAGGCAAGCGAGCACCACGAAAGCGTAGTCATCGAGAACACCGGAAATGATCTGTGCCGGCGTGCAGCCGTCCGAATAAGAAATAGCGTGCTTCAGCCCGCCTTCCTGCGACCAGCCTTGCGCCAGAATCCGGTCGAGCGATCGTAGCGCGAAGCGGCGCGCTTCTTCGATCCCTGGAGACGACGCAGCAAAAGCGTGAAGTGCCCGGGCAGCCTGAAGATACGCCGAAACGCAAAGACCATTCCATCCCGAATATACGGTGCGGTCGATATATGGGGTTGGGCGGTCGCCGCGTGCCTGGTAGAGCTTGCGCTGCGCGCTGCGCAGCAGCTCGGCAACATGCTCTGGCGAGATGCCCAACCGGAGGGCGACTTCTTCATTCGAGGCGCGCTGATATAGGACATTCTTGAAATGGTTGTGGTGCATTTCGCCAATCTCATTGATGTCATAGTGCAACGCCGCAACCTCCAGTTCGTCCCTGTTGAGCACGGCGCTCGCTTCGGCCAGCGTCCAGGTGAAATAATCACCGTCGTCTTCAAGAGAGATGTCGGCATCCTGCGAAGCATAGAAACCGCCATGCTCGCGGTCGCTGAGCCATGAATCCATCCAGCGGATAATGTCGAGAGCAACCCCGGCGAACTGTTCGATTCCCGTGAGCTGCCAGGCGTGCACGTAGTTCTTGAGCAGTTCAGAGTTGTCGTAGGACATTTTCTCGAAGTGAGGCACAATCCACTTCTCATCGGTCGAATAACGATGGAACCCTCCGCCGATCTGATCGTACACGCCGCCCCGGGACATCTGATCGAGGGTTGTCAAAAACATTATTCGCGATTCCGCATTCCCGGTGCGGGCATAATGGTCAATTAAGAGATCTATGAGGGCCGGATGTGGAAACTTGGGAGACGTACCGAAGCCTCCATGCTCTGGGTCAAACATGGTTTTCGCCGCGGCTAGGATCTGATCGACAACTTGGGCGCTGATGTCTCCTTTCCGCCCGGCGAAGGCTTCCGACCCGATGACCGACATTATCGACTCCGCCGATTGCAATACTTCATCGTGTCGCTCATGGTAGGCCCTCGCGATGGCCTGGAGTACGTGCGGGAAGCCAGGCCGGCCAAATTGATCCTGAGGAGGGAAGTAGGTTCCGCCGTAGAACGGGCGTCCGTCGGGCGTGAGAAAGGCAGTCAGGGGCCATCCTCCTTGGCCGCTGATGGCTTGGATCGCCGCCTGATAGCGCGCATCTACGTCCGGACGCTCGTCGCGATCGACCTTTACAGCGATGAAATTCTCATTAATCAAGCGGGCAGTCCCGGCGTTCTCATAGGATTCCCGGTCCATGACGTGACACCAATGGCACCATACAGCACCTATATCGAGCAGGACTGGCTTATTTTCGCGCTGGGCGGCGGTAAAGGCCTCTTCGCCCCAAGCGTGCCAGAGTACTGGCTGGTGCATGGCGGAACGAAGGTAAGAAGACGCGGCCTTGGATAAGGAGTTGGTTTCGTCAGGCATAACGCTGTTAGATGTACGGCGCAATCGAAGGAAACCAATTTAGTGACCTCCGAAATTCAACCTTATGCAGAACATGGTGGTTGTCTGCACTACACCAGGAGTTGCCGAGCAATCCTGCAATACAGTTCCACCGCGTCGAGCAAAGCGGCCTTCTCGATGAACTCCAGATCAGTATGAGCGACATGAATGGATCCGGGACCGATCAACAGAGGCTCGCCCCAATTGCTGAGATTAGGGATATCAGTTGTGAAAGAAGCCATCATCGTCGGCACACCTGGGACCATACGCAATTTCACGAAGGGGATTTCCAGTACAAATTTCGCATCTGCCAGTCCGCGCACTGCACTCTCGATGTTCCGACGCAATACGTCGGACAGGCCGATTAGCCGGTACTGAAGCTGAGCGCTGGCAAAATCGGGGATTACATTGGGCGCACGACCACCCTCGATAACGCCAATGTTCAATGTTGACGGGCCGAACTCAGCATCCGCCGGCAGTTCCATCCGGCGCAATTTCTGTAGCGCCTCCAGCAGCTTGTCGACGGCCGATTCGCCCAATTCAGGGTATGCCGAGTGGGCCATGCGACCGGTGGCGATCACTACGACGCGGAGTGAACCCTTGGAGGCGATCGCCACTCGATTCTCGGT
>JBEKOS010000269.1:0-6371 GCA_049521535.1 Terriglobales bacterium
TACTGGCTGGGTGCGGCAGTCGGAGAGTAACAACCCTCGGTTGGACTGGAGCAGGTGAGGCTGTTGAACAGGAATGTTCCGTTGAAGTTGTTATCGTAGTCGACGGCGTCTCTTTGCACCCGCACTCGTCCGCCAAACTTCACCGAATGCGTTCCCAGCACCATCGAGGTGTAGTTCTGTAGTTCATAGTGATCGGCGTGGCCCGTCGAGTTGCCAATGGGGTTACCGCCGCTTACGAACGCCTGCGGCACCGCCACCACCGGCGAGTCAATCTGCGCGATCTGGTCCCCGCGGTCGCGGATGTACTGGAAACGGGTCTCATTCACGGTGCGCGCGCTGATCACCTGGGTGTCGGTTATCTGGATTGATTGCTCGGTGCTGCTCGTGTTGTACCCCTGAGAGGCGAGTGAAAATTGGCCGACTCCCTGGTTGGTTTGGCTTGACTGAAGATACTGATAGCGTACAACGAGCGTATTGTCCTTGCTGAGCTGGTAATCCAGGCGCGGCGAGAAATTGGTGCGCGTGCTGGGGTTGGTAACTGCCGCGTTCAGCGTGCATGGAACGTTGCTGGGGCATGGGTTAAGCACCTGGGCATTCACAATGGCCAGATCGTTGATGTTTCTCTGTTCAAAATTGATGAAGAAGGATGCGCTCTTCCCCAGAGGGCCGCCCACATTGCCGTTGATCAAGGTAGTGTTGTAACCCGGCTGCTCTGCATCTCCGAGAAAAGGGTTGCGGGTGTTCAAAACGGCATTGTTGTCGTTGAAAAAGATCTGCCCGTGGTACTGGTCGGTCCCGGGCTTGGTGAAGATTTCGATGCGGCCATAACCCAGCTTGTCAAATTCGGCCGAGAACGGATTCTGGTTGATGCGGATCTCCCGAATCGACGATTTGGGGGGCAGTTGGCCTCCCGTAAAGCCGTCAATGTAGATTTGCCCTCCATTAGGGCCTGCGGACGGTCCGGCCAGGGCTTCCAGTTCGGTCTGGAGTTCATCGGGATCATCCGAAAGCGATTCCAGGTCCTTGCCTTTAATGATCAGGGTTCCGGCGGTATCTTCAGAAGGCGAAACACTGACTGTGGGCGCTTCTTCCTGGACCTGAATGACTTCCTTTTGGACGTCTATTGCCAGCGGCAGGTTGAGTTGGCGAACCTGTCCCGGTTCAATGGTGACTGCTTGCGCCTCAGAACTGAGGTCCTTGGCTGTGGCGCTTACTGTGTACATTCCCGGCGACAGCCCTTTGACCTCATAATTTCCCTGCTTATCTGCAGTGGCTGTTACCGGAGTTCCCGTTTCCGGCGCTACCGATACGGTCGCCTGCGGAACCACGGCGCCCGTTTGATCGGTCACCTGGCCGCGAAGCGTGCCCGGTGAGGTCTGTGCCAGGATGTTAGTGGATGCGATTGCCAGTAATGCAACCGGAAGGAGCAGTAGCAGGCTGCCTCTAGCCCCAAACTTCATTCGTTCTCCCAATTAGGCGGCCGTCTCTTCGACCAGCAGGTTGGATTTTAGCAGTTGCTTCTTCTCGGCCGGCAGAGCCTGAAACTGTTCCCGCAGGCAGTAGAGCAGCATGCGCGCGGCTGATACCGCGACCGTCCCGTCGCCGAGCGCCTGTGCGCGTGCCAGCAACTTCCGGTACCGATCGTAATGGGCATTTTGAAAATACATTCTTATGACTCCGCTTGAGATGGCCGAAACCGGATTTTGTCCGGCCGGCTTTGAAGCCAGTTGTCCAATTACAGTTTGACGCCGTGGAGGGTTAAATGTCCGTAAATTCGAGGTAAAGATTTGTTGCAAGTTGTTAAAAAGGCTGCGCCACGCTATTCCACGGCAGGGTGATGCTGCAGGTTCGCATCGGGTACGAGTTGCAGATAAACCTGTTGCGGAAGATCGGTATTCCAATGGCCGGCGAATTTCGCGTATCCGACGAACCCAATAAGGAGGACTGCAATTCCTGCGGCCATGGTCCACGCAGGAATCGGGCGGCGAGTGCGCCAACCCGCCGGCAGGCTCATGACCAGCGCTTTGTCGGCCGGGCATACCGCTACGCACTCCAGGCATGCCGTACACTCGGCCGAGCGCACTTGCACCAGCACGTCCACACGAAGAGCCGACGGGCAGGCCTTGGTGCACCTGGCACAATCGATGCAGGCCTGAGGGTCGCGGGTGATACGCGCCGGGCTGAGCAACGCTGCGAGCCCCAGAAAGGCACCATAGGGGCAGAGATAACGGCACCAGAAATTGCGCACAAAGATCGAAGCGACGATCAATCCGAGGACGATCCATGCCGCAGTGCCGCCGAGGTGGCGGAAAAAGTTCAGCATGCGCACATCGACAACCATGGCGTAGGGGCTGCCAAGAAATTCGGCAATGGCGGCTGCGGACATGCCTCCTACCGCCCAGGCAAAGAAGCCCAGCAGTAGATATTTCAATGACCGGAGCCCAACGTCTGCCCAGCGGGGCAAACGGAGATTCCGGCGGAAAACGAAGCGGCCCAATTTCCATAGGTACTCGGAAACTGTTCCTACCGGGCACATCCAACTGCAAAACGCTTTGCGAAAGACGATCGAAATGAGCAGGAATGACATGAACAGGAACAACCCGGCGGGATGGACGCGGGGCAGTTGACCCGTGAAAAGGAAATATTTCGACTGCATCAGGCCCTCGATCGGCAGCCAGCCTTCGACCCCGGCCGGCCGTGAGACCCTTAGCGCCAGCCCGCCACTTTCCGCCCACCGCACCCACAGGTAGAACTGCACTCCGATCCACAGGTTTAGCGTCACCAGGAGAAGCTGTGCAGCAAGGCGCAGCGGTTGCGAATAGTCTCGATTGTTGCGGCGAATGAACTGCTTGCGCACAGGTCTGGCATGGACTGCGGAGACAAGCTGTGCGGGATCATCCGGTTCTGGAATCTCACCAGGCGCCGAAACTCGTGATCCCGAAATGTTCTGCTGCGCAATTGGCACGATCGCCCACTTCCACCTGCATGCTACCGGGCTTGCATGTCGGGAACTATGACCTATGTCACAGACTGCTGTGATTTCTGAGGATCGCTTACTTGAAAGGTCGCTGATCGATGGGAGTCGCGTGCACCACCAAATTCCACAGCACGCAAGCGCTTTGGGAGCGCTAACGGACGAAGCGGGCGGGCAGTCGGGATCTTAGCGCCGCTTCGTGGCTGGAATGTGCGCGCACTGTTTGCCCTCTGCCTCCGCCGTAGGTTACCGCATGCCGCGCGCTTGACGGGCTACGTAGGAACGCGTGCGGAATCTTTGTCTCAGGCTGCGCTGGTGACGCAAAAGCGATCGAAGGCCTGCGTGAGATCGCTCGCGACGGAGTACGCGTCGCGGCCCTCGATGTCGCGCCGCTCCAGCATGAACGCTACCTTGCCGTCGCGCAGTAATGCTATTGAGGGAGAAGATGGCGGATATCCCGCAAAATAGCTGCGCGCGCGCTCCGTGGCCGGCCCATCCTGGCCCGCGAATACCGTGGCGAGGACTTCAGGTCGTGCCGAGTGCGTCAGCGCGTGGGCTACTGCCGGACGTGCCTTGCCGGCGGCGCAGCCACAAATGGAGTTCACCATCACGAGGACAGTCCCCATTTCTCGCTGCAAAATGCCGTCCACTTCCTCCGGGGTTCGCATCTCTTTGAATCCAATCCGTGTCAGTTCCTGCCGCATGGGCAGAACAAATTCTTCTGGATACATTATTTCTCCTCGTTACCCCTTCGGCTGCACATGGCGGCCGAGGCTTACCCCAATCAGGAACGATCTTATCTCAGCGCTTGCGTCCAGCTACCCTGTCATTCATGGGAACTCCCGCATTTAACATCGAGAGCCGAGTTTTCTGCAGTAGGCCGCTTATCCCTCCGATTGACAAAGTTTGTTATCTGGCCTGCCCGAATGACAATATTTGTAAGCCCCAAGCGCAACAAAGGGTCGTAGTTTCACCACACGGACATCAATATATGTTATTGACATTAATATACTTAGATGTATTTTGATTCCTTTCATGGTGCGTATCCTCGGATTGGCCCGGAAGCTGCTCATGAAAGTACGTCGCTTTCCGCACGCACGACCGTGCGAGTCTAGAAGAGGTGTCCCTGACTATGCGGAAACAAAAGGGTTTCACGCTTATTGAACTGTTGATCGTAGTAGCGATTATTCTGATCATTGCGGCGATCGCGATCCCGAATCTGATTCGTTCGCGAATGGCCGCGAACGAGGCTTCCGCCGTGGGCGCGCTGCGCACGTACAACACAGCGATGATTACCTACGGAGCGACGTATCCCTCGATTGGGTTTGCCTCCGCTTTCTCAAACCTGGGCCCGCCGAGCGGTTCAGCGACACCAACTTCGACGTCAGCGGGCCTGATTGACAACGTCTTATCGGCAAGTCCGGCGCAAAAAGCAGGATACAGCTTTGAGCTGAACTCGGCCTCCGTCACTTATCACATTAGTGCCAATCCCATCACGCCGGGCTCCACTGGGGTGCGGTATTTTTACACGGACCAGTCGGCAGTGATTCGCTACAACACCACCGCCGCAGCCAGTGCTTCGGACAGTCCGCTGTAGGCGCGGCGAACTATCTTTTGTATACGAGCTTCAGGGTATCTGCCGCGAGAATTCGGCGAATCTGGTTGGCGGCGTGGATGGCCCACGGCCCGGATTGGTCAAGCTTGAGATAGGAACGCCAGTGGCGCAGAGCCTTGCGCGGCTCGCGCGTTTTTTCGTAGGCCAAGGCTAGGTTGTAATGAGCGTCGGCATAGGTTGGCGCCAGCAGCACCGCGGTCTTATACGCTTCAATCGCTTCTTTGATGCGGCCGGTTTCATCCAGTACATTCGCCAAATCAAAATGCGCCAGTGCATACCGCGAATCGGCAGCAACGGCCGCCCGGTAGTGCTCTTCGGACAGCTCAAATTTGTTCTGATGATAGAAAAGAGTTCCCAGATTAATATGCGCAGCGGCATGCCGGGGTTCCAATTGAAGCACTTGACGGTAGCATTCAATGGCTTCCTCGGTGCTCGCAGGATCGTCTTCAAGGCGTACCCCGCGCGCGAAGAATGCGGCTGCACTCTCCACCAATTCAATGGGATGGAGCCTGGTCGATACCACCCGTTCCGACTGGCTAAAGTCCATCACCAGTTGCCCGGTGGTGGGATCGAGGGCGTGCCCCCGATGACGAAATACTACTCGCGAGTTGGCGTAAAAAGTGCCCGCTTCCAATAGCGGATTCTCCATGCCCGCCACCTGTTTCTGCATGGCTTCGAGCGATTCACGGATTACCGCCGGCCGAACATGCTTGGAGCGAAGATCGCGGATTTTGTTGAGTTGCAGCAGGTCAATAAACGAAAAGGATTCCCCAGAGGCAACCAGTCCCGCCTTTTCCCACTGCGCGAGCTGGCGGTTCGTGATCCGTAGGATGCGTAACACATCCGCTCGATGGTAGTTCATCGTCGATTGTCAGTATTATGCGCACTGGCGCGCAATTTCGCAAGGGCCACGCTCACAGTTTTGTTGATTTCCAGCTAGTTTTGCACCAAGAATGCTGCCGAGGTTGTGGAAAACTCGCTTATGCCTCGTCATGCAGGCACTGCACCGGGTCAAGATTGGCGGCGCGGGTTGCCGGACCGGTGCCGCAAATCAAGCCCACCGCTGAGCAAACCACAACTCCTACCACCGCCGCGAGCCCGGGCACCGGAATGTGAATGCCTACAAACCGGCGCAGGGAGAGCGGGATAAGCAGTCCAATGGTAATACCGATGAGGCCGCCTGCCAGCGAGATCAGCGCGGCCTCCGCCAGGAACTGCCAGCGAATTTCCCGCTTCGTAGCACCTACGGCCTTGCGCACCCCTATTTCCCGCACCCGGGCATTCACTGTGGCCAGCATGATGTTCATGATTCCCACGCCGCTTACGACCAGAGTGACCGCAGACAGCAACAGGAGCACCAGCGTCAGCGAGTCGGCAACCTGGCGCGCCACAGAAAGAATGGCGTTGAGGTTTACAACGCTGTAGGTTGCGCCCGCCCGATGTCTCGATTGCAGCACCTGCTGAATCTGCCGGCTGGCCTGGGGCACATCGCCGGCGTCCGCCATGGAAAACAGAAAGTTTCCCACGACGTCATCGGTCGAGAAGTAACGGGCCACCGTGTCCGGAATAAGGATGCTGTTATCGGAGATCTCCGTCTGGCCGAAGGTCTCCACCCGCTCGCGGAAGACGCCAATTACGGTAAAGGGCAGAGAGACTAGTTTCAACGTTGCCCCGATAGCCGCGCGTGGGCTGCCATAGATCCTGGTCGCCAGTTTCTCGGCCACCATAGCCGTTTTGTTCCGCTCCTGGCTGTCCTGCTCGTCAAAAAAGCGTCCGGCGAGA